>CAMBMC010000290.1 GCA_945868555.1 Chitinophaga pinensis
CGGCCGTTTTTCATACGGCCATCAATCCAATCGATAATGTCAAGCGAAGGCTCACTTAAATTTCGGCGATTTCCATATCCCGTTGATTCAAACATTGGACGCAGAATCAACAATTGAAAAGCCTCATTGTCAGGGAATTCTGTCTTGAACAATTGAGTCCATTTTTTAAATGAATTTGACTTATTCTTGTTAATCAAATTGGACAAAAATATCCTGGCCTCGTGTTCTCCTTTTTCCAAATTTATTGTTTTTAACATCTCGTATTCATCCGAGTTTAACTCATGTTCATTCCCAAGAGCATGTTCTAAGTTCAAATGTTTTTCTGTGATAAAAAAGTGTTTTTCTTGCCCCTTCGCTAAAGGCCATTTGGATTTTCTAATGAGGTTGGGCAAAAGTGTGGATTTGATAAATGCAATGAGTGTTTCTTCATTTTTGACCACCGATTGCCAAGGGATTTCATTTTCATATTTGGCGACAATGAATTTCAAATGAACTTGTTGAATACCAAACTTTTGAACTTTCGAAGGATACGTGAATGTATTTTCCGGCATATGAATCGTTTTTAAGTGCTTCGCATTAACGGACGAGCAAGGAAAAAATAATCGTCATCTCAAATTAAAGTGACTTTTTAATTTTTTGATAGCGTTGTTCAAAGGAATTATTACCAACACAGTTGCATGCCTCCTTTTCAGCGTTAAAGTTCTCAATTCGCTCCTTTGGATCTGGATGCGTACTTAATAATTCGAGAGATTGATCGCCTTTTGTTTCGAGTATTTTCTCAAAAAAGCCAGCGCCACCTGCAGCGTTGTATTCCGTCGAACACAAGTATTTCACCGAACATTTGTCGGCTTCTCGCTCATATTTTCGTGAATAGCGCAAATTCAGTAGACCCGAAGTTATTTGTCGCGCTATTGCTCCGTTTCCGTTGCCAAATAAATAGGACAAAACAATGTCAATACCAATACTCTTTGTGAGCTGCCGCGTGCCGTGCCGACGATCGGCATGACCAATTTCGTGCGCCATAACGCCAGCGAGTTCGGCTTCATTGTCTAGAAAATGTATGATTCCGGTATACACAAAAATGTATCCGCCAGGTGCGCAGAATGCATTAATGGTCTCATCATCGTCAATGATTGTCAGTTTCCATTCAAAATCATCCTTGTGTTTAAGTTTGCCACTGTTGAGAATGCGTTGTTTGATTTCTTCAACGTATCCGTAAAGCTTTGCATTGGAAGCCCGATCAAGCACTTTGTATTCACCGCTTGACAAAATTTCATCGTACAGTTCCTTTCCCATTTTTTTATCATCATCAATCGAGAAACCATTGATTTCGAATGCATCGACGTTTTTCTTAAAGCCATCGATGAGCTTACTGCCCTCATCCAATGCTTGGTCGAATTGATCGCCAAATGATTTTTCATCACTGATCGTAGAGTTTTCTGCAGTGGAGTCACAGGATGAGAGAAAACTTAGAGATGCAGCAACGGATAGGGCGAGAGCAGATATTTTTAGCCGTTTTTTGGTCATAATGCACAGCAATTGAATGATTTGATTAAAAATAACAATTAATCTTGGATACATTTGATTTGTAAATTCGTAAATGTGGCATGTTAGATTTAGATACTTTTTTAGAAACGTACGACATTGCTGGTAGTATTGTTTTACTTGCAGGGAGTAGGAATGTTGCTCCTGTGGACCAGCAAAAATTGAAGGATTTAGGCAAATTGTTGGCTAAACGGAGCACGCAGATTGTTTTTCGCAGCGGGAATGCAGATGGAGCGGATAGTTTTTTTATCCATGGAGTTGGGGAAATTGATCCATCTCGCATTGAAATTATTATCCCAGATCCAAAACACCGACCAAAAAATCGCGTGTCTTATGCTAGTTTTTCCTTGGATCAAGTTGATTTATTGAATGAGCCTACCTTGGTTGAACAAGCCAAGAGAAATATGGGTGCTCACTATGGAATTGAACAATATTTAGGTGGTCAGACAAGTGGTGGGAAAATTGTATCTGCTAAATATATACTTCGAAGCACATTGATGGTGACGGGTTCTCAACAGTTGAAACCAGCCAATTTCGCGATATTTTATAAAGATTTTTCATCAGATAAACCAGGCGGAACGGGTCATACGATCAAGGTGTGTGAGCAAATGTATGTCGAACATATTGATCAAGTCACATGGTTTTCGTGGCTGGATTAATTTTCTCACGTTAAATTTTCCTTAGTTATCCGTTTATGTGATGAACGCGAGAAATATGCTCGAAAATGAGAATGTTCGTCATTTTTCCTTGCGCAAAACAGATTTAAATTTGTCACATGCACACATCTATTCAACACCGATTGCGAAAGATTATTGAAGATCAAAACAAAGATGATCAGCACATATTGGCTGATTTAACAGCCATTGTTCGGGAAATTGAGTTGCGTGAGAAATCTTTGCTCCCAGCCAAAAAAGCCATTGATATTTTTTCTACGCATGTCAATGACTATGGTGTGGCGGGCGAAACCTTAAAAACGGGTATTGAGGATTTTGATGAGCGCATTCCCATGTTTCGAGGAGAATATGTTGTGATTGGTGGTCGACCAGCAATGGGAAAAACCCACCTCTTGATGAATCTTGCTTTAAATATTTCCACGCAAGTACCGGTCTTGTATTGCAGTTTTGATTTGTCTGAGGGATTGCTGATGAAGCGAATGGTCGCCGCCTTGTCGGGCATTTCTTTGAATCAATTGGTGATGGGCTCATTGAATCGCTTGGAGCTGAAACTGATTGAATCCGTCAACGCAGAGTTTGAAGAACGAAAATTGTGGATCAGTGACCAACGCACCAACTCCTTGCAAATTTTACGTGAACGTTGCAAAAAACATGCTGAAGACGATGGAGTTCAAGTAATTTTTATCGATTATATTCAGTTGATCAGCTCTGACCGATACCGCCACAACCGTGAAATGGAAATGAGCTATGTCAGTCGAGAATTGAAAGCCATTGCTCGAGAATTTAATGTGCTGATTATCGCGTCAAGTCAGTTGAGCCGCATGGTAGAAACTCGCGGAGGAGATAAGCGACCGATTCTCTCAGACTTGCGTGAAAGTGGTTCGATTGAGCAAGATGCGGACAAAGTTTTTTTTCTTTATAGACCAGAATATTATGGGTTTATGCAAGATGAAGATGGAAACACAACGGATGGAATTACGGAGTTGATCTTAGCAAAAAATAGAAGCGGATCTTTGGAACGGATCCAATACGCTCGAGACAGCAATTATATGCGGATCATTTCTATAAACGATCATCTGGAGCGATTTTCGATACATCCAAATCGATTGGAAGAATTAGGAGAAACACCATTTTAATGCATACGAGAGCCGTTGCCCAACTTATGTGTCGGAATGACCGATAAGTGGTTGTGCACCTGCAACCCAATGAAAAATGGAGGCCATGAACTTTGATGTTTCGTCGAAGTTCCGCTGCGCTCCACTTTCGCCGAAACATCTAAATTGAAGATAAG
>CAMBMC010000291.1 GCA_945868555.1 Chitinophaga pinensis
CCATTATTGTGCCTTCTATTTTAGCTTCTGGCTACTTTTTTCAAATGAATCACAATTTGAATATGCAAGAGGCATTGATCAACGGCGGATTGCTGTTGTTGGTGGTAGCAATTTTTATGTTTCTGCTCATTGAAACGCGCTACAGGTTAACAATTTCTGTGATAAAATTCAAGCTCGCTTTGGTGGAAGCAAATGATGCCCTCGGAGATGAAAAGGCGCAATCGGACAAACTTCTCCGTAATATTTTGCCTGATGAAGTGGCGGATGAACTGAAAACAACAGGGAAGGCAAGTGCAAAACACTACCCAAAAGTTTCCGTGTTGTTTACTGATTTCAAAGGATTTACAGCCCGAAGTGCCAGCATGACTCCCGAAGAAGTGATTGAAGAATTGAACAAATGTTTCTCCGCTTTTGATGCCATTGTTGAGAAATACAACCTTGAAAAAATCAAAACCATTGGCGACGCATACATGTGTGCTGGCGGATTGCCTGTCGCCAATGAAACCAATCCTGTAGATGCCATACGCGCTGGTTTGGCGATCCAAGAATACATGACTGCGTACAAAAACGAATGTATTGCCAAAGGTGAACCCTACTTTGAATGTCGGCTTGGCATCAATACGGGCGAAGTTGTCGCGGGAGTCGTCGGTACCAAAAAATTCGCATACGACATCTGGGGCGACACGGTGAACACAGCCAGCCGAGCAGAAAGCACCGGCGAATTGGGCAAAGTAAACATTACTGAAACAACCTATGAATTGGTAAAGGACATCTTCCAATGTGAATACCGCGGTGACATCGAAGTCAAAGGAAAAGGGAAAATGAAAATGTACTTTGTGGTGGGGGGAGAATAGATAAAGGACAAAAGACCCGCTGCGCTGTAAGACAAAAGACTTCTAAAAGTTTCGAGTTACCAATGACGAGTTACGAGTTGAGGAATTTTAGCTTCGGGCTAGACTTCAAACATTACAAATTCCCAAAATGTTCAAATTCCACTGGACATCATGATGTTTAAGTGCAAAACGTAATTCGTAATTCGTAATTCGTAATTCGTAATTCGTAATTCGTAATTCGTAATTCGTAACTAATAACTCGTAACTACTTCCCCCGCTTTTCATTCGCCAAATGCACCCTATACGCGGCTAAGCCCGGGAAGCCAAACAAGAAAAAGAAGGCCAAAAAATACGACGTAGGCAATAAGCGGAAGGACTCAATGTGCACCATGTCGGCTTCATCGTAGCCCAAGCCAATGAAGTAGGCCAAACTCAGGGGCGCTTGCTCTGGAACAGTCATCAAACCACTTTTAAAGACGATTTCGCCGGGGAATAAATTCAACGGCAGGGTGAACAATGGAATGGCAATCAGCAGAAATAAGGCGATAAAAACAAATAGCGGTCTGCGGAGATATGATTTCACTTTTTCCATGGGGCAAAGGTACTTTATTCCATCAAAATCCATGAATGGTTTTTCACCGACATACGCAAACACACAAAATTCCGTTAACTTCGTTCTGGCTCATGAATTTATACTCGAACAAGCAAAAATGGAAAATCGCACTGATGGTCATTGCCATCATCATGGTCGGCGCATCCCTTTTTGTATCCAACAACATCGTTTCAAAGGTCGGCAGCCGCGAACGTGAGCGTGCACTGCAATGGGCCGATGCCATCAAGAAGAAACTAGAATTGGTCACCTTAACCGATCGAACCTTCCGCCAGCTGCGCGACAAGGAACGCAAAGAAGTGCAACTATGGGTGGATGCCACCAAAGAAGTGTCGAAAGAAACACCCTTGGATGTGATTCCCGATTATGGCTTTCCACTGAAAATCATCAATGAGAACAAGGATATTCCAGTGATTTTAATGGACAATGAGAAGGAAATATCTGGATTCATTAACCTAGATTTCGACACGGCAGACATCAGAGGGATCCAAGTGAATGCGAATTTAAGTGTGAAGGAAATCAACCAAATTTTTGAAGATTCACTTAAAGTACTCGCACACACTTGGGAAAAGTCCAACCCTTCGTTTACCGTCGAAATCTATGACGGTTTATACAACACCTATTACTATTGCGATTCCAAGGACCTCATTCGTCTCGAAAAACAGCGCGATTCCTTGCTTCAATCGTTCAACAATGAACTCATCAACAACCAAGACCTTGTTCCTGTATTGTTGATTGATGCGGACACGAAAAAAGTATTGGGTAGTAATTTGAAAAAAGAGAAGTTAAACCCAGCGCAACTTCCCCAGACGATCAGTGACTTAAAGCTGCAAAACGAACCCATCATCATTGATTTTCAGAACGGTCAACGCAACATGCTTTATTTTGACGACAGTGAGGAATTGAAACGCTTGCAGTATTTCCCCTATATCATTTTTTTCATCATCGGAATGTTTGTCTTCATCGGCTACCTCATCTTCAGCACCTTCCGAAAGGCCGAGCAAAACCAGGTATGGGCGGGAATGGCAAAGGAAACGGCACATCAACTCGGGACTCCCCTATCTTCCTTAATGGCTTGGATTCAGCTGCTCAAGGACCAAAATGCCGACCCTATGATTACCGTAGAAATGCAAAAAGATGTGGACCGATTGGAGAAAATCACTGATCGCTTTTCTAAGATTGGTTCGGGTGCAAAGCTGGAAGTCAGCGACCTCAATGTAACGGTTCAACATGTGGTTGAATACCTCCGTCCACGCGTTTCCAGCAAGGTACACATCGAATTTACAGCAACGGAATCCCTACCCATCCTTCACAATGCACCGCTGATGGAATGGGTCATTGAAAACATCTGCAAAAATGCCGTCGATGCCATGGAAGGTTCCGGTAATTTATTGCTTACCATTCATTGTACTCCCGAATGGGCACACATCGACATCAAAGACAGTGGCAAGGGCATTGCGCCCAATCAGTTAAAAACAATCTTTCAACCGGGCTTTTCCACCAAAAAACGCGGCTGGGGACTTGGACTTTCATTGGTCAAACGCATCGTGTCCGAATACCACAAAGGGAAGGTGTTCGTGCTTGAATCACAGGTAAATGTGGGGTCGACGTTTCGGATTTCTATTCCGGCGTAGTCTCTAAAAAAGACAAGAGACCTCACAGTTACGAGTTACAAATGACGAGTTACAAGTTAAGGAATTTTAGCTTCGGGCTAGACTTCAAACATTACAAATTCCCAAAGTGTTCAAATTCCATTGGTTGTCATGGTGTTTAAGTGCAAAAGGTAATTCGTAATTCGTAACTAACAACTCCTAAAGGTTTTAACTTATATCCCATGAAGCTCTTCCGATTTGACAACTTTTTTTTACCACAGAGGCACAGAGAAATTTTATGGAACAACCTTAATTGTCATGCTACCATACACTATAAGTCTTTAATCTTACATTGAATTGCCGAAGGCATCAAATTCCTTTAGGATCAAATTGCGAAGCATCAAATTCTTCACTCTTCATTTTTCATTTTTAACTCTCTACATATTTTGCAAATC
>CAMBMC010000292.1 GCA_945868555.1 Chitinophaga pinensis
GATTTGAGTAGGATCCGGTAGTAAATTCAACCACATTTCCCGAACCACTGGGGTCAATTTGAAAAGTTGCATTGGTACAAATATTCACAGCGCCAGAACAATCTGATGCAATGACTGGACCTGGAGGCGGCGGCGGTGGTGTTCCACAAGGCGCACAAATCACATTTGCCAACCAACCTGTAGATGTTGTTGAGCCATCTGAGATAAACTGTAAAGTTAAGCAACCCGTCGTAGAGGTGACATTTTGCGGAGAAATCGTACCATTCAAAGTTGCAAGCGGCGCGCCCGTCGCGCTTGTTCCGTTGTAAATATAAAGGTAGTCCCAACCGCTTTCAAGTTGGCCTCCAGTGAATTGCAAGGTCACACATTGTCCGGCTGTACTTGGACATATTGTTTGAGTACAATTTAGATTGTTTGCGTAATTTCCAACACCTCCTGGATCTGAATACTGACCGCCACATTGTGTTAAGGTATTTGTCGTTCCAACGGGCGGACAAGTCATAACAGATTGCCCTAGCGAATTCGGCCCATAAGACAAGACCAAAAGGAGCAGAATATAGTGTAGTTTTTTCAACATAAATAGTTGGTTTTTATTCCTTCAACAACCCTTTGACGCGAGAAATCAACAGCGGTTGCCGAAGAAGAATCAAATGTAAGAAAAAACCTTAAAAAACTGAAGAAATTATAAACCGATTCGACTTACTTTATCTGCCGTTTAGCGCTTAAATCAGCGCTTCTTTTTCAGCAGTTTTGGAAACTTTTGTTTGAACTTATTCAATCGAGGAATGGAAACCGCCCGAACATAAGAATTGTCCGGGTTGAGTTGTTCGTAATCTTGATGATATTCTTCCGCTTCATAAAATCCCGAAAATGGCGCTACTTCTGTCGTGATTTTACTAAAGGTTTTGGCTTTCAAGAGCTCTTGAATGTAGGTTTCAGCCGCTGTTTTCTCTCCTTGATTTTTGTAAAAAATAGCTGAGCGGTATTGCTTTCCACGATCTGGCCCCTGCTGATTAAGAGTTGTAGGATCGTGCGAACCAAAAAACACTTCGAGAAGGGATTGATAACTCACTTTTGTTGAATCGTAATAAATCTTAACGGATTCTGCATGTCCAGTCAAACCTGCTGACACTTGCTCATACGTCGGATTTTTTTCTTTTCCTCCCGCATAACCGGAAACGACTTCTTCAACGCCATCTACCGATTCAAAAATCGCCTCTACACACCAAAAACATCCCGAAGCAAAATAAGCGGTTTGCAATCCGTCTAGATTGGTGGATTTTTTCTCGGTGCCTTTGGACGTTGTCTGCTCTTCTTTTTGCGAACAGGCGCAAAGCGCGATAAACAATGCAGAAAGTAAAGTTAATGTTCTCATATACTGAAATAACACGAAATATCTTGAAATGTTTATTGTTCGTCTTCTTCATCGGGCACATCTCCACGCAAGGCCCTAAATCTTTTTCTGGCTTCCTCGGAATACAAGCTTCCTTTGAAGTCAAAGAGAATTGTTTTGTAATAGTCAGAGGCCTTTTCGGGATTGTTCAAGTGCAGTTCATAGATTTCACCCAACTGAAAAACAGCATCGTCCGCAAGGATATCCTCTCGGTGGTATTTCAGTAATTCTTCTAAGTACCTTACTGCTTCTGTCCATTCTCCTTGCTGCTTCATGGCCTTGGATTTGCGCATTAAAATCTCATCGCCTAAACTGTGGTAAGGAAAATTTTTGATGATGCTGTCAAAGAGTGCAAACGCTTGAGCATATTGGTGTTGCTCGATCAATAAGTCGGCATTTGCAAACCAAGACATCGCTTGATAATTGCTGTCTAAACCAAAATTATCGGTGATCAAGAGCGATAGCTGCATGGCATCATTCGCAATCAGTTTTGAAGTGGATTCTTTCAATACATTGAGCTGGGATTGTGCAAAATCAAATTCGCCGTCATAATAGAAAATCCGTGCATTTTTGTACTTCGCTTCGTTGCCGATGGGTTCAAATTTGAACGTGTTTTCCACTTGCATGAAGAGCAATGAGGCCTCCCAAATATCACCGTGCAAGACTTGGATGTCGCCCAACGCCATTTTAATTTCTGCCTTTTGCATGTCTGTGAGTCCTGGTATGATCAAAATTTTAGTCAGCATGTCAATGGCCTCTGCAGATTGATTGGCATAAAAGGCTAAAATGTGACTCAATTCAATGGAAAGGGAAACTGAAGATCTTTTTTGACCGATGCGATCAAGGGTTGTGCGGTATTCTTGAATGGTTTGATTGAGTTCCTCAGCGGAAAAATTTCGGTTGGTAGTGACTTCTAAAAAACGGGTATTTAACAAGGCGCGTTCTGCTTCGTAATAATAGGATTTTTCTTCGCCCAGCGAGATGACATATTTGAATCCCTTGCGTGCGGATTCATAATCTCTATTTTCAACGAAAATTTTCGAGACTTCAATCACACGCAATCCTTGTTCGCCTTGGCGTTTATCGAGCGCTTGTGCTTGGGTAAGTGCAGCATTGAAATTTTTCCGTTGCAGAAACAACCAGATCAACATTTCGGCATACACCGTGTCATTGGGTTTTTTCTGAACGCGCTCAAGCAAGGCATTCTTGAGCAACTCATATTCTTTTGACTCTTTGGCGCTTAAGTCAAATTGAGCGCTTAAAACGGTTTGTAGTGTTTGATAGTAGCTGGAGTAATAATCGAGTAAGTCGAGGTATTCCTCAATCATTTTTTCGGTTTGTCCCATTGTCCCGTACAATTCGGCAAATTGAAAATGCAAGGGATATGTTTCTTTCAATAATTTACGTCCAGTTTCGAGAGTCCGTAGGGCTAGATCGTTTCTTCCTTTGCTTTTGAAGGCGTTGTACAATTGAATGACTTGTCCCGCATCGGGCAACAGTTCATCGATGAGTTCGCTATAGATTTTCTGCGCTTTGTCTGTCTCATTTCCATTCTCATAGAACTGTCCCAAGCGCACCTTATATTCACTGTCAAAGCGATTGGCAGCGGCTTGTTTTTTGAGAAGTTTTTCGGCGTCTTTTCGTTGATCGGTCTCAATGAGGCAATCGAGGTAGCGGTTGAAATAGAATTTTGATGGATCGGCAGTGTACAGTTTTTCATAATACCCAAGTGCTTTGACAAACTCACCTTTGGCATAATAGAGTTGTGCCAATTGTTGGTCTGTTTCGCCTTGACAATACATGTAAGGAGAAAAAAGGATGAACAGCAAGAGGATGTTTATTTTCAAAGTGCGATGTTTCAAACTCGATTATTTTTTTTCCATCAACTTGAGTGAAAAGGCATTTAACTCAGTATAAATTTCGTTGAAATCTTTGATGGTTTTGTTTTTGTGATCGACATACGCTTTCAATAATTGTTGAAGCTGATATACTTTTTGCTGCTCAAATTTTATGTACTCGGAGTACTTGTCACGTCTGCCATTTCCGTTTTCGATGTCCTTTTTTAAGTCAATCAAGGTTTTC
>CAMBMC010000293.1 GCA_945868555.1 Chitinophaga pinensis
TTTGGTTAGATGTTCCGAAACCGCCTGCATCTGCTGTTGATTCCCATTGTGCATTGTTGTCATAATTTGTTTGAAACCATCCGTAGGGTAAAAATTCTGCTTCAAAATTCTCATCAATAAATTGAGGTGTTGCTAAGTTATCGACGAGAACATACAATGAATCTTGGTCTGAATTCCCATTCAGGTCTGTAATGGTAAGAATCGCCAAATGACTTCCTGGATTTGCGAAATAAACACTTGGGTTTCTTGCTGTAGACGCAGATGGTGTTCCAGTTGGAAAACTCCAATTCCATGATGCCCCTTGATGATTTAAAAACGAATGATCCTCATAATAGAACGAATCGGTTTCACAAAATACTGTTTGAGCTAATTTGTCAACCATGATTCTGCAAATTGGATTGGACGGCTGCTCATGCAAGGAAGTTTCCCAAATACCTTTGCCATAAGAGGCCATTCTCAATTTTCCATCGCGATAAAATGGTCTTAAAATATTGGTATTCGAAAACGTAGGTAAGCCTGAGTTATCGATGCTCCATGTGCTTGTATTATTTTGGTAATAGACCGCTTTTTCCGTGCCGGCATACAAGCCTCCATTTGTTCCTGCGATATACACCAATGAATGAATCGTTTCACCATTCAATATTGAAGTGGTGATGTTCGTCCAAGAACTTCCGCCGTTGATGGTATGAAAAACTTTGTTTCCATTCGATCCACTTGGGTATGCCATCCAAAGTTCATTTTCATTTTGTGGGTTTATTGCCAAAAGTGCTCGGGTACTATTTCCTGCAGGAATAGCAACTGGATCCCATAAAAAACCTCCATCAACTGTTTTCCACAAATAACCTACACTGCCTGATGAAGGGCGTTGATGTACAAACATAAGATCTGGATTCGAAGATGCGATTTCAATCTGATTGACAAAGATATTCGCCGCCGTACCGAAGGTATGGAGGAGTGAATAAGAACCACCACCATCCGTTGTTTTCCATAATTTGTTATCCTTCCCAATGAAGGCAATCGAGTAACAATTCGGATGAAATTCCATTTCGCTCGATTCAGCAGCCCAGTAACTTTCATTTGGACTCATTCCGTTGGAGAAATTCAAAATTGGATCATTTAAATTCAAGGGTAAATATTTCCCACCAATATCTGAAAAGTACGTTTTGCGGTTATTACCTGGATTCACATAACCTGTAGGTGCCTCTCCCCCGCCAAGTTCTAAAAATGTTCCATCACCATAATTTTCATAATAGGCCAAGTTGCCATTGTGGTACAATCCACCCACCAAAACATCCTCGTTCCAACCAGTGCCGAATCCCCAAAAATCGGAGCCATTCACACCATCCATCTTGAAAATTGGTTCTGAATTGAAGAAATCGCTGGAATGATAAACACCGCCGTCGGTTGTAATCCACGTTTCACCATTAATTTGTCGAAAATCCTGCATATCCACATGCATATTTAGGGGACCACCCACATATCCTGCAACACTTTCAAAAGTTGCTGCCCCATCCGTTGAACGGTATAAATTCAATCCGCCAATTAGAATTTCATCAGGGTTGGTATTTGAAGCAACAATGGCGCAGTTGTAAAAACCTTGATGGTAGGTCCAACCAGGATTTCCATAAGCTAAATTTAAATGCGTTGCTGTGTATGGACCACCATCAGGACCGTTTGGCAAGGACCAGTTTGCTCCTCCATTGGTGCTTTTGTACACGCCAATAAATCCATAGTCATTGGCTTTTGATTCTCCGATTAAGTAGGCATAAACTCTATTTGGATCTGCTGCTGTGACAGCAATTCTTCCTCCACCAACAGATCTTGCTGGGTCTGTCGAAACGTACCAACCTGCAGATTGAAGTGTCCAGGAAGCACCCGAATCCGTTGAGGTGTAAAATTCACATTTAATTTGAGTCGGATTGTTCTTTAACATGTAAACAATTGCTCCATTGCCCGTATTCTCCTTTACATCATAACATGCTTGATTATAAAGACTTACCCATGTGGAACCCCCATTTATTGAGCGATATAATCCCTTGTCTGTAGCTGACAATACAATTTGAGGATTTACACTGTTCATCAGGATTTCATTGACGTTTAAGTTGCTTTGCGGCAGAACGTTGGTCCAAGTGGCACCACCATCAAGACTTCGAAAGATTCCCGAATTTCCTCCAGCGAAAACAATGGATGGGTTATTTGGATGCACCTCTACCGCTGTGACACCGCTTCCGAAATTTTCAAGCATGGAAGTACACGTCCAATTTTGTCCACCGTCTACACTTTTGTAGACTTCTCCTGGTTCCGTTCCCAAATACAAAACAGACGGCTGTCCGAGGCATTGATCAATGGAATAGACATTCGATTGTCCAGAACCGAGAGTTCCATTGCCTTGCGTATTGTGAATCGGACCGACAAGAGACCAATTGGAGTTTTTCAATAAACTCTGTTTTGCCAAGTACTCTTGTTTCATGTCTAGCAACTGCTGAGGAGAGTAAACTGTTACAAAACCTTGGTCATTCACCTTATCCATATTTGCAATTCGCCACCTTTTATAGAATTGCGTATAAAATGATTTTGTAAACGGGTGCGTTCGGTAATAATTTCTGTAGAGTGAATCAATTTCAAAAACATTTGGTTGATTTTCAAACATTTTATTTACCCACAAAGGTTGTTGAGCCAACTCTTGAGCTGAGGGTCTATAGTTCATTTGACAAAAAGTCGTTTGCCAAACGATTAGAAAAGGTATAAAAAGATAAAATTTCATAGCTAGTATTTAAGAAAAGAGAAGATTGCTTCTAGATGGAATTTGTTGTAATGACAAGGCTACCTTTTGCGGACTTTCGAAGAAGAGTTTTATGAACATCTTCCAAATTTTCGGAAAAGAAATCAGCTTTTTCATATTCTTCAAAAATATTGTTTTTTTTCATTGAAAAATCAACACCGAAAGGAAAAGGTATTCTTTTAGAATGTACAATGTTCTACCGGATTATCTCATTATTAACGCAATATGAAGATAATAATGAAGAAGTGAATTGATTGGTAGGTAGTGGATGGTGGAGTGAGAGTGAGATTGAAGTCCCGAAGAGTCGGGATAAATAGCGAGAGCGCTGAAATTCCACTTTGTTTTTCTTCGCTTCTTGCCTTGAGTTGATCGTATGTCAATCTCATACTCGCTTTTCTATAGAAGAACCAAAGTTTTACGTCAAAAAAAAAAGGAAGCTTTCGCTTCCTAAATTCCGTGGGAGATGAGGGGTTCGAACCCCCGACCCCCTGCTTGTAAGGCAGGTGCTCTGAACCAGCTGAGCTAATCTCCCTTTTGTTTTTCTCACTTAATCAGTGACCCCATTGAGGCTTAGGTCTCTGAACCCTGCCTACCGGAAGGCAGGCAGCTGAGCAAATCTCCCCGCTTTGGGACTGCAAATATAGGAGTAGAGAGGTGGATTGCAAAATTAATTTGCAAATTTGTTTAATT
>CAMBMC010000294.1 GCA_945868555.1 Chitinophaga pinensis
AACTGCTTCATGATAACTTACTTTTTACAGGTATTCCACCCGAAAACGCTATAGAGTGGACAAAAACCAATGGTGCTTGTCAATAGAAAAATGCCTGCAAGGACCAACCCAACAATGGCCATGGTGCCCGAAATCACATTTCCTAAATACAAACCGGCAATAAGCGCAGCCACTGCAACGCGTAATACTTTATCTGTTGTTCCCATGTTTGCTTTCATACTGCTGAGTTTTTGACAAAGGTGAGGAGAGAAGCACGAAGTGAACGCAACTTAGGTTACATAGGACTTCTGAAAGTTACGAGTTACAAATTACGAGTTACGAGTTGAGGGATTTTTGCTTCGAATTTCAAATTGTTTCCAAAACCGTAAAGACGAGCGTAGCATCAAATTCTTAATTAGACAAAAGATACTTCTTTGCTCGTTGAGCTTCGAAGTCTAAAACCGCTGCGCTCAAAGACTTGATCACACACGGAATTGCCATCGGCATCAAATTTCAAATTGCGCAGCAACAAATCAGTAATTCATTTTTAATTCTTAATCCTTAATTTTAAAGAATGGAAACAAAAGAAGCCTTAATCCAAGAATCATTGGGCTACATTCTTGAAGAATCGTTGATCAAAGAAATCATCCATTCTAGTCAATTGAAAATATACGACGTGGATCATACCATCATTCAAATTGGCGATGAAATGCGTTTTATGCCTATCGTTCTTTCGGGCTCAATTAAGGTGTTGCGGGAAAATGCAGCAGGCGATGACTTGCTCCTGTACTACATTGAGGGAGGTGACACCTGTGCCATGACCTTGCAATGTTGTGTGAAGAATGCGACAAGTGAAATCAAGGCGATAACCATGGAACCATCAAGTTTACTCATGATACCTGTTGAAATGATGGAAACGTGGATGAATAAATACGCTTCGTGGCGCACATATATTCTTCAAAGTTATCATATGCGCCTAACAGAACTTATGGAAACGGTGGATGCCATTGCCTTCATGAAATTGGATGAACGTCTGCTGAAATACCTGACTGATCAAGCAAAATTATTGGGCAGTTTAGAAATCCACCATACACATCAACAAATTGCTGAAGACTTGAATTCATCGCGCGTGGTCATTTCTCGCTTATTGAAACAAATGGAAATCAAAGGGTTGATAACCCTCCAACGGAATAAGATTGTGCTCAGTTCAATCTAGTCACTACATCTTCAAACTCAACCTCACCATAAAATTGGTTCCGGCTTGTGGGAAGTAGAAGTTCTCGTTGATGCGTGTACCCCCTGCGATATAGCCCCACGTGTAGCCTTTGCTACTGTACCTCACATTGAAGATGTTGTTGACTTGAACGCCCAACTTGATTTCACGCAAACCCCATTTCGCAAGGGTATAGCTCATCATGGCATTGCTTGTCGTGTAAGCATTCATCTTGCGGTCGTTGGATGAGGTGTTGTCAAGGTATTGTTTGCCTACATGTTTTAAGCTGAGTGTCATGTCCAAACCTTCGATGGGCTCGTAACTTAAACCTGCTGCGGCAACAATATTCGGAGAAAAAGCAATGTCCGTGTTTTTGTGGGCGATAACATCCTGAATCATGTTGCCATTCGCATCGTAGTTGTCATAATTGTCAACGTATTCATTGAAGGCGACGATCTTGTTTTGACTCAAGGTTAAGTTTCCGGTCACGCTCCAATTCTTGTGCAGCATGTATCCCCCGTCCAATTCGATGCCTAAGCGATAACTTTTCGGAACATTCACACGGGTATAGGCGCCCACATCGTTGATTTCTCCCGTCATGATCAACTGGTTCTTGTAATACATCAAATAGCCATTGGCATTGACGAACAGCTTTTCACCTTTGAATCGGTAACCAAGTTCAACATTGTTTAATTCTTCTGGTTTTGGTCTTGAATTCTCGGAACTTTGGGTAAAATCGTCGCGCATTGGCTCGCGGTGTGCCATGGCAAAGGAGGTATAAAACGTTGAACGATTAAAGACCTCAAGACTTATGCCCACCTTTGGATTGAAGAAAAAGTAATTCACATTGACCTTCATTGGTACCAAATTGGAAAAATACTGATCGACACCATTGTAGGTGTAGTTCACACCACGGACTTGAAGGTCAGCAAACAAATTGTATTTCAAGTCCCCATAGAACTTATTGAATTTTACAATCTGATAGTACGCACGCGTGTAGGCACTGAACTCAGATTTTACGGCGTTGTTGTCGTAATAACGCTGTCCGATTTCACTCTGTGATGCTTGTCTTGCCCAAATGACTTCGCCAAAATGCCCGCCTTGGTATTGGTTGATAGAACCGCCAAAGGTCAACTTCAACTTATAGCTCTTTGAATAATTCAACGCGAACACGGTTCCGTAAAAATGGTTGTCTAAGCAACGACGACGAATGAGGTCGGTGGATGTAGTAGTATCAGCACCTGTGATCACTGGATTAAACCCGTAAAGCGTGAAATCCTGATTTCGCTTGTATTGTTCGTAATACCCTTGGCCTCGCGTGTAGTGGCCTGAAATACTGAGCTGGGTGTACTGGCCCAACATACGCTTCAAGTGCAATTGATAGTGGTCTTGCTTGTAATTGTCTACCTCGTTTTTGTAGGTGTAATAATTGTATTTGCGCGGGTCAGAAGTAAAAAGATTGATGGAATCCTGAGCCGTTTCATACATCCCGCCAGGATAATGATTAATCTGATAATGTGCCAACAAGGCATCCGGATCTCCCGACAATTTTGCAGCTGGAATGCCCCACCACGATTGATAGGTCACCTCTTTGCCGCTAAAGACATTCGCCGTAATGTAGCTTTTTCCCAAAGCCAAAGTTCCGGATAAATAATACGACCTCAAGTTCGCAGTTGCACGATCAATGTACCCATCAGACGTAATGCTTGAAAGGCGCGCAGTCATTGAAAATAAATTGTTAATGATCCCTGTCCCCGCTTTGATGTTGTTGCGCATGGTCATGAACGACCCGATGGAGTTGTCTGTTTCGGCATACGCCTTACTGTTTCGGTCCTCGGTCTCAATGTTTAAACTTGCGCCAAAGGCAGCGGCACCATTTGTAGAAGTTCCTACCCCGCGTTGAATTTGAATGTTGTCTGTGGATGAGGCAAAGTCGGGCATGTTCACCCAATACACAGCATGCGATTCTGGGTCATTGATGGGAATTCCATTGATAGTCACATTGGTGCGCGTTGGGTCAACACCACGAATGCGAATACCCGTATAGCCCACACCTGTTCCTGCATCGGACGTTACCACCGCTGAAGGGGTCGATTCCAACAAATACGGAAGGTCTTGGCCATAATTCAACTTAGAAAGCGTTTTCTTAGGGACATTGGTAAAGGTGGTTGGTGTAATGCCAATGGCTCGTTTCTCCACAATCAAGACATCTTTAAATTCTTGAACTTTAAGCAAGGTAATGGACAATTTAACCACCTCGGCTGTTGGCAC
>CAMBMC010000295.1 GCA_945868555.1 Chitinophaga pinensis
CATTTGCTTCAGCAATTGCTATTCCTGCTAACGGTGAGTTCTGGGCTGGTATTGAATTGCCAACAACAGCTGGTGATTTGATCGCTATGGTAACAAACACAGATGGTGACTTTGCTGACGCTACTACACACACAGGTGAGTACTGGTCAGATAATTCGTTCCATACATTTGGTGCTGCTGATAACTGGGGTGTACTTTGTGCTATTGCAGCTTTCCCTGTTGTTAACTTCCAAGTTGGATTGACAGAAAACGAAATCGTTGCTTCTGTTTACCCTAACCCTGCATCTGATGTATTGAACATTAACCTGAAAGCTAACGCTACTTCAGTTTCAATCATCTCTATGGATGGTAAAGTTGTTTCTACACAAAACGTAACTTCTAACACTGTAGCTGTTGACCTTTCAACTGTTTTGGCTGGTGCTTACATCTACGAAATCGTTGCTGAAAACGGAACTGTTATCCGTAACACATTCGTTAAGAAATAATTTCTTACAACACTTTTAAAGAAATCGGGGCTTCGGCTCCGATTTTTTTTTGGCTATACGTGATGTATTTACGAAAACCCCAGGATAATTTAGTTGCGATTTACAAATGACGAGTTACGAAGAACTACCCAGTCCCTTGTCTTTTAAACTTCGAAGCTCAAAGAGCGAAGAAGTTGTCCTAAAATCTTAAAATCTTGACATCTTAAAGTCCCTTGTCATTTAGTTCCGAGTTACAAATGACGAGTTACGAAGAACAACCCAGTCCTTTGTCTCTTGTCCAAAATTCCTTTGTCATTAAGTTACGAGTTACAAATGACGAGTTACGAAGAACAACCCAGTCCTTTGTCCCTTGTCCTTTGTCCTTTGTCTTTCAAACTTCGAAGCTCAAAGAGCGAAGAAGTTGTCCTAAAATCTTAAAATCTTGACATCTTAAAGTATCTTGTCCAAAAGCGCAGCGGTCTCTTGTCTTAAATCCTCCCCGGATACACCTTCAAGGCCTCTTCCAAGCACTTTACAGCACTGCGCAACGCATCTTGGTTCAATACATAGGCAATGCGTGCCTCTTGTTGACCAAGTCCTTTTGTGGAATAAAATCCATTGGCTGGAGCCATCATCACGGTTTGACCTTCAAAGGAGAAATCCTCCAAGAGCCACTGACAGAATTTTTCCGCGTCATCAACAGGGAATTTAGCCACACAATAAAATGCACCGCTTGGCTTTGGACAAAATACACCAGGAATTTTATTTAAGCCATCTACCATGATGTTTCTGCGCTCCACATATTCTGCAACAACATCATCAAAGTAAGATTGTGGGGTGTTCAATGCGGCTTCTGAAGCGATTTGATCAATGGTTGGTGGGGATAAGCGTGCCTGACCGAACTTCAATGCGGCAGCCATCACTTCTTTATTTTTTGTAATCAATGCACCAATGCGCGCTCCGCACATGGAGTAACGCTTCGAAACGGAGTCGATCATGATCACATTGTTTTCGATGCCTTCAAGGTTCATTGTAGAGAATGGAACTGCACCATCGTAACAAAACTCGCGGTACACTTCATCAGCAAACAAAAACAAATCGTGCTTTTTTACGATGTCACGCAGTTGCTCGAGTTCTTCTTTTGAATACAAGTATCCTGTTGGATTCCCAGGGTTGCAAATGACAATGGCTTTGGTCTTTGATGTGATCTTTTTCTCAATTTCTTCAACGGGAGGAAGTGCAAACCCGGTCTCAATAGCAGCCGTTACTGGAACTACATTAAGACCTGCCATCACTGCGAAACCATTGTAGTTGGCATAGAAAGGTTCTGGAATAATCACCTCATCTCCCGGATTACACGTGGTCATAAATCCAAAAATCAAGGCCTCGGATCCACCTGTTGTGATGAGAATATCCTCTGTATTTACATTGATACCAGTTTTCTGATAGTAGGCCGATAATCCATTTCGGTAGCTCTCAAATCCCGCAGAATGGCTGTATTCAATCACTTTTCGGTCCATGGTGCGCACGGCTTCAAGAGCGACTTCTGGAGTTTCGATGTCGGGTTGACCAATGTTCAAGTGATACACAATCTTACCTTGTTTTTTTGCTATTTCAGCATACGGAACAAGTTTGCGAATTGGCGATGCCGGCATGTCGACGGCTTTCTGAGAGATATGAGGCATACTATTTTTTTAGTGTTCAAATGTACTGAGTTTGCAGAAAATAGCGCCAGAAATTAAGAAGACTTTTCACTCAGAAAACATTAAAGCGAAAGAATTCGACGCCGTGTTCGTTCACCATTGGAAGAAATGACTTCAATGATGTACATGCCGCTTTTTAAACCGCTAATGATAACAGGTGATGCTGATGGATGATCGATTGTTTGAACGGTTTTTCCTCGGGAGTCCATGATACGAAATGTGCATTCACCATCATTCCATGCAATGGTTATTTTACCTAAGCTCGGATTTGGATAAACCGTCCAGTCGTTTTGCCCATCGGTTGTTTCAATACTTGCAGTAAGCGTTGGATCTTGGACAATCGTTCCGTTCTTGTTGATGATCCAGTTGTTTGGATCAATGTTGCTCAAGGCGCTCACTGATCCCATACCTGAAAGATAAAATTGATCTGAATTGTCTGTAATGTTCACGCGGACAATAGTGTCGGACAAGCCATTTCGTGTAAATCGAAGTTGTAAGGGAATCGAAAAGTAAGGCACTGAAGCTGGCATGGACGTCGTATGTGTAACTTCTAGCAATACATCGTTTCCAATTGAATTCCAACGGGCAGAGATGGTCGGGTAACCCTCACCAAAATACCACTGTTCAAAAAATGGGGTCAAATCTATTCCTGTGGATGCCTCTAAATGCGCTTTCATATCAAGTCCAACGGCGACACTGTCTCCGTAAGTACTTAAGAAACTGCGCAACGAAGCATAAAATAGTGAGTCGTTGTTGATGATATGCCTCAAGGTATGAATAATGGCTCCGCCTTTCTTGTAGGTCAAACGGGAATTGTAAATCCGCGAAATGTTCAAGGTATCTGTATGCCAGACACTGCCGCCTATGGCTGTTAGTACCGAGCTGTGCCAGGTATTTACAAGCGCTGCAGTTTCGGCAGGATAAAAATTCTCCAACATCATGTATTCGCCGTACGTTGCGAATCCTTCGCTTAGCCAAACATCTGAAAAGGAAGCGATGCCCAAATAATCACCCCACCATTGGTGACACAATTCATGTGTGGTAATTTTCTTTTCCATAACACCCACTGTGGTCATGGTCTGGTGCTCCATTCCCCCGGAAAGAGGAGCGAGGCTTATGCCGTATTTTTCATCGCTGAAGGGATACAATCCAAACTTATCGGAATACAATTCAATGAATTCAGGCAACAAATCACACTGCGCTTGTGCTTGAGAAAGTCCTGTCGCATTTCCATAAATGAAATTTTGAACCTTAATAGAATCCCCAAGAAGGTTGATGGGGTGTGCATAGTTCAC
>CAMBMC010000296.1 GCA_945868555.1 Chitinophaga pinensis
GAATTACGAATTAGAAATTCCGTCAGGATCTAATTGCCGCAGGCATAAATTCAAGGAAGGACAAAAGACCTGTAAGCCGCAGCTGACTATATAAGACAAAAGACCCGCTGCGCTGAAAGACTTGATCATGCACCAAATTGCAAAAGGCATCAAATTCCCTTAGGATTAAACTGCATAGTATCAAATTGGTAGTTGAAAAACTCTGTGTCCTCTGCGATTCTGTGGTTAGTTTTTTTATAACAATGTGCTGAAAAACACTTATTCGCTCTTTGAGCTTCGAAGGACAAGGAACTTTTGGATTTTAAGACATCAAGATTTCAGGATGACAAGACTTAATCGCACTTCGATTGACTGAAACAATTCGTAATTTAAAGACAAAAGACACTTCTTCGCTCTTTGAGCTTCGAAGGACAAGGGACTTTTAGATTTTAAAACATCAAGATTTCAGGATGACAAGACTTGATCAAACTTCGATTGAGTGAAATAACACGTAATTGGTAATTTAAAGACAGAAGACACTTATTTGCTCTTTGAGCTTCGAAGGACAGTGGAACGCTGCGCAAAAGGACAAGGGATAAAATACTTAAAAAGTTACGAGTTATTAGTTACGAGTTACTGCTGACAAAAAACCGCTGCGCTAAAAGACTTGATCTTACAATGATTCCCGAAAATACAAAATATAACTCGTAATTCGTAACTCGTAATTCTACTAGAGTTTCACCACGCGTTGCGTAAAATGGTGCGTTGCGCTTTTAAGAATATAAACTCCCGATGCAAGATTACTGATGTCGATTTGAGTTGTTCCTGGATGATTCAGAGTGGTTTGAATCAAACGGCCATTCAACGAATACATGGAAATGGAGATATCCTCAGCCATCGTATTTGTTACATACAACACATTCTTCGCCGGATTTGGATAGCAGCTCACGAATTGATCGGCTGTTTCCTCTATGTTTAACTCAAGGTCTCCTTGTGCGAAAATTCCATTGGACAAGATCTCAAAATTGGCACCTAAAACTGTTTGATTTCCGGCCATTGTGATTTGATGATCTGTCAGCTGAGGAATGTAAGGCACATCGATTTTTAGGGTGTAGTTGCCAATTGGAACATTCGTAAACTGATAACTCCCATTCACATCGCTGTAGGTAAAGGCAAGAGTTTCATTCGCGCTATTTATGAGTTTGATCAAGGCATTTTCAAATGCAACAGTTGGCGCACGAAGAAAGTTTGTATCAATGGTTATTGTTCCACCAATCACCCCATCTCCACTCAATGGATTCAAGGTTGTTGAATTGATATTTCCACTGTTGAAGAAACATGGAATTCCGATGACGGAGGCCGTTGACCAAGTATCGCCGTTGGTGTAATACAAAGGCGCCACCCCTGGGAAGGTCGCTGGATCAGGTGTAAATCGAATGTGGTACATGCCCGTTTCTAGGCTATCCACATTGTATGTTCCATTGCTTACAGCAGCTGTTTGTATGGGTTGGGCTAAAAGTGTATCACCAATAAAATTAAAAATCTCCAAAGTTCCTGATGCAGGCTGACCATTCACGGTCATAGCACCACTCAAGTTTGAATACGCATTCTGCTCATCCAAGAAAATCGCAGAGTCAAAAGCACTGTCACTAACATCAGCAATCACCAACTTCACATGGTAAGAGGCACCTGCTTGAACAAAAAACTTAGCTTCCAACGGAACGGTGTATCCATCAAATACAAAATTCAAACTCGTGCTGTTGTCGAGGTAGTATTGCGGATTAACCGTTGCATTGATGGTATTGATTTCAACAGGGTTCGTTGTTCCAGGAATTGTTGCCACGTTGACATACGGCGAGCCATTTTCTGAGATGAGGAATAAAAATCGATCTGTAAAAGAGGAATTGGCAAATTCAGGATACTCTTCTGATGCCAAAATGTAATTGAATCGTACCGTGTCTGACGATGTCGGCAAGAAATCAAATTCGATGAAACACGCATCGTAGCTCGGAAATCCTCCGGCAGACACTCCAAAGGCATCTACATCTGCATCACCGGGCGTTGCAAATGTCGTTGAGCTAAACGCTGTACTTGGCTGACTTCCGCCACTTATTGCCCCTGTAGACATCACCAAACCACTATTCAATCCAATGGTGCTTCCAAATTCAAAACGTCCAATCTGATCTGTGGCTGCAGTCACTTGAACATTTGAAACAGATCCACATTGAATCCCGAAGACATTGGCAATCATCATGTCTATGTTTGTAGCTGGAGCAAATTGAATAGTCTGCTGCGCTATAGATGTGAAAACTGATGATATTAACAGAAATACGGACAGAAAGCTCTTTTTCATAAATAGTAGTTTGAATCAAGACGTCATGTAAGTTGATTTCGTTGCCCCACTGTCTTGTTTAATTAGGAGACCAACAAGCGTAAATAAGGCGATGGAAAAAATAGCAATGAGCACAATACTTCGAAACCGATCTTCAGATATGTTCACAAGTATTTTTTTTCCGACAATTGTCCCAAAACACTGATAACAATCTGCGTTTTACTCTATGACGATGGGCTCATTGACTTTTTCCTTCGTCAAGGCAATTTCAAGTACCTCACGCATGCGTGTAACGAAGTGGAATGTTAGTCCTTTGAGGTAATCTGCCGTGATTTCATCGATGTCCTTGCGGTTCTTTTCGCACAAAATAATCTCTTTTATGCCTGCGCGCTTGGCTGCTAGAATTTTCTCCTTGATCCCGCCGACCGGAAGCACTTCACCGCGTAAGGTGATTTCACCCGTCATGGCTAAATTCTTTTTCACTCGATATTGCGTAAACAAGGAAGCTAAAGATGTCAACATGGTAATTCCAGCACTTGGCCCGTCCTTTGGTGTTGCTCCTTCAGGCACATGGACGTGTACATTGTAGCGATCAAACACTTCTTGGTCCAAATTCAACCATGAGCTATGCGCCTTCAAAAATTCGAGGGCAATGACGGCAGATTCTTTCATCACATCTCCCAAATTTCCAGTTAAGGTAAGTTTTCCTTTCCCTTTTGTAATCGAGGATTCAATGAATAAGATGTCACCACCAACGGATGTCCATGCCAATCCAGTGACAACGCCAGCAACCTCGTTGTTGTTGTATTTTGTTCTGCCACGTCCAGCACCAAGAATATCAAACAACTGATCCAAGCCTATTTTTGATTCATAAGCCTCACCCATAGCGATTTGTCTTGCGCGGAATCGTACAATCTTTGCGACAACATTGTCCAATCCGCGGACGCCCGATTCATTGGTATATTCTTCAATCACCTTTTCAAACACCTTCTTATCGACGGAAATATCTTGTTTCGTGATCCCGTGTGCATCAATCTGCTTTGGCAATAAGTGTCGTTTTGCGATTTCAATTTTTTCTTCAATGGTGTATCCGTTCACCTCAATAATTTCCATTCGGTCCCTCAATGGCCCTTGAATGTTCGACAAGCT
>CAMBMC010000297.1 GCA_945868555.1 Chitinophaga pinensis
GGTTATCATTTCTTGGTGAGCATTGCTCCAGAAACGAAAGAGGCCAACCTAGCGGAGTACCAACAAACCATCATGGAGTGTGGGATTTTCGACTTCAAGCACAAAGGACTCTTGTTGGAAATCACCTTTACGGACGGTTCGACCTACGAGTATTTTGGGGTCAATGCCAATGTGTTCAAGAAGTTTCTAAATACCGACAAACCCGTGCGCTTCGCCAAACGCTTCATTTACGATAGCTATGTGTACCGGAAGTCGAAGAAGGCAGCGGATGCGCAGAGTGAGGGTGGAGAGTGAGTGCGGTAGAACTTAGGCCCCTTGATCGGTGAGGTAATCGTAGAGATGGTCTTCGACGGGGTGTGTCAATTTATATGTCATGTGAACCACGGGTTCTTCGGAAACTGGCATTTTTTCTTGTTTTACACTTCCAGGCAGAATGTTTGCCGCGCCCAAACAATAGAAATCTGTGCCCTCACCGTCTGATTTTTTCACGAAAAGAAGGATGAGCTTGGAGTCAAGTACTCCTTGGATTTCTGTACTTTCGATTTTTCTTTTTGAACGCGATTCCCAGGCAAATGTTTGTTGATCAATGAAATGGTCATTGTACTGAGTGCTTTTCGATATTTTGGTCGATTTGTGATAGGTGACAAAACAAGGGGTGCATTTGTTTTGAGTTCGATAACCATAGACTGTGCTGCTGATGTCCGCCTCCCAATTCAAAATCCTGCACACATCTTTACGGCTGTATTTCTGACCCAAGACAAATCCATGGGACAATTTAGTCAACTTAAAACGCTTCTTGAAGGCATTTAACCCATATTGGATGTTATCAATCAGGTAGTTCTTGAAATCATTTTCGGCAAGAATGGACGTGAATTCTGTAGTAAATGAATAGCTGCTGTTTTTATAGTTTAAGATGCTCCTTGGTTTTCGGACGAAAGCAAAATTGAGATTCTGCAAAGCTGAGTGCATGGTTTCAGCGCTTGGGATATACCCAAATGTCTTCGACATGTATGCATTGAAGTCGGAAAATGAAACCTGCCCATGTTCGATGAGCAAACTTAGCAATGCACTTTCTTCGACTCGTTTTGCATTGTTTATTTCTAGTGAGAACAGGGCTAAAAGCTCCATTTGATCTTTGGAGCAAACGTGTTCAAAATTGGTTTCAATAAGACGAAGGAAGTTGTAATAGGACTTTGAATAATCCACAAAACTAAAGGGGTCGCGGGATCCATGATCCACAAAATCCATCATCATGGGAACTCTTCCAAGCTTATACTTCAATAATTTATAATCTGTGGTGAGGTCTTTTTTTAGCTGAAGATTTGCTGAATCAATGGCGGCAAAGATTTTCTCCTTGGTGATTCTGTCAAAATTGATGGTTGACGTACCTGGCATGAATTGACTTCCCGTTGAAATGAGATTGCGTAGGGTGTCTTTGTTGTAGCTGGTGTCACCGTATAAGGCGATGGGAACGAGGTAATTGTTGCTGTAGTTTCCGATGAAATCGATAACGGTCAAGTACTCTTTGGTATTGACTTTCCGCAATCCGCGCCCAAGTTGCTGCACAAAAATAATCGCCGATTGTGTTGGGCGAAGCATGATGATTTGATTGATGCGCGGAATGTCGATTCCTTCATTGAATATATCAACAGTAAAAATGTAATCGAGTTTTTCGGAGAGCTGGTCACTTTCGAGTCTACGTATTGCTTCAGCGCGGGTTTCTTCTGAATCTTCGCTCGTCAAGGCAATGGTGTTGTAATAGGTACCATTTTTCTTCCGATGTTGATTGAACGCTTTGGAGAGCTCATGACATTCAATTTTTAATGAACAAAAAATCAATCCACGGACATTTCCGTCATCGCAGCCGTAAACAGTTGCTTTTTCAAGTATCCGTTCGATCCGTTCGTCAGCTGTTAAGAGGTTGAAGTCGCTCTTGTCTTCAATAACTTGGTCGTTTATACTGAGATCGGTAACCCCATAATAATGAAAGGGACTGAGCATTTCTTCTTCCAAAGCTTTATGCAGTCGAATTTCATAGGCAATCGTATTGTCGAACAGTTTAAACACGTCAAGTCCATCCATTCGTTCAGGTGTAGCGGTCATCCCGAGCATGAAGGCTGGGGTAAAATACTCCATGATTTTCTGATAAGATGCTGCACCTGCTCGATGGGTTTCATCGATGACGATGTAGTCGAAATGGTCTTTCGCAAACTGCCGAATGTGTTCGTCTTTGGAGATGGTTTGTACGGTTGAAAAAATGAAATCTGCCTCCAATTCACGCGATGAACCCGAATAGATACCCATTTTTATCTGGCTCCCAAACAAGTGCTGATAGGTTTCCATGGCTTTTTCGGCAATGGTTCTGCGATGAACAATAAACAAAAATTTCTTTGGCTGAAACGCCTTCACGTCGAAAGCTGATAGATAGGTTTTACCCGTTCCGGTGGCAGAAATGAGCAAAGCCTTGTTTTTGCCTTTTTGTCGAAGCTGTTTGATGTTTTCCAATGCTTCGCGTTGCATTAGATTGGGCTTTACTTCATGAAATTCTGGATATTCAGTCTTTTCTTGAATCTTTTTGTTGTATTCAAGTTGACTTTTGTAATAAAGCTCGTAGCCCGCAACCCATTTGTCATCAACTTCAGTAGCATCTTTAAATTCACGTTCAAATTCTATGGCCGTTTGAAGAATGAGGTCGCTATCTTCGGAGGCGGTCACTTTTAGGTTCCACTCTTTATTTGTGCAGAGCGCATTGGCTGTTAAGTTGCTGCTACCAATGATGAGGTCAAACATGTCACCTTTCTTGAAAAGATAGCCCTTTGAATGAAAATCCCCGTCGGTAACAATTTTTAGTTGAATGTTGTCGAACAGTAAAATCATCCGCAAGGCCTCAGGTTGGGTGAAATTGAGGTACTGTGAAGCCAAGATTTTCCCTGGAATTTTTCTTTCTTGAAGTTCGATCAATGTGTTTTTTAAGGTAGCTAGACCACTTGTCGTAATAAACGCCACAGAGAGCCAGAATTCATCACAGGTCCGGAGTTCGCGTTCGATTGTTGTCAGAACTTTTCTTCCTGTATCTTTATCATTGACAAGCAACTGCGGCCTTTGCTCTCTGTTCGACTGAACGACTTTATCGACAAACCCAGTTTTAAGACTTTCGAAAAATTCACTTTTGTGCCACGTCATGAAGCAAGGATTTTCTCCACAATCGGAACATCCGCTGCGGCCCAATCCAACTCTTTCAATTCACTCGCATCGAGCCACTTGAAATCAGTGTGTTCCGTTAATGTGAGTGTGCCATCGGCGCAACTGCACAAGAAGGTATCCATGGTCAAGTGAAAGTCGGGGTAAGGGTGTTGAACGGTCGTGAGAAATGCATCGACAGAAATGTCCATGTGCAATTCCTCACGGATCTCACGCATCAACGCTTCGATTTTGGTCTCGCCTTCTTCC
>CAMBMC010000298.1 GCA_945868555.1 Chitinophaga pinensis
CGCAATGAATTGACTGAGAAAATTGCGAACTCATGGATTCCGGATGGAGGAAAGAAATATTCTTTCAAAGCACCAAAAATCAATACGTTCAAGGATTTCGAGGATTTGAATGCTCAAATACAAAAATCAATTGATGCTTCAAAGGTAAACAATGCGGACAAAGATGTCATTAAAAAGATCTATGCCAAATTGACGAAGCAAGAAAAAAGCACGGTGCATGAAATTCCTGGTGTTCATTGGATCGGAAAAACTTTCGACCACTCACCATCTGTGGCTGCGATTGCATCTTTGTCTTCAATGCAAAATGAAATACTTTCTGCACGCGCTGAGGCCATTGCTTTAATTCAAGAGCGTGTGGGTGGCAGTGAGTACTCGTTTAACAAAATCATCGCTGTTGCTTTAGGTGACGAAGTGGCAACTGAAGGCGGAGACATTGAAGTTTCTGTAATGATGGCAGCTTTTGATTCTGACAGACAACCGGTGGTTAATGTAACTCAAGGTGGATCTGTTTCTGAAACGAAGAATGGTATGGGTATTATCCGTACAAGAGCTTCAGGTGGTAACGAAATGGTATTGAAAGGTACGGTTTCAATTACCAACAAATTCGGAAGCACCAAAACAGAAAATTGGGAAAAGAAAATTGTTATAGTTAAGCCTCAGGGAACTGTATCTCTTCCGGAGATGAACGTTCTCTACAGAGGATATAACAACCTAGTTGAGGGTGTAGCCGCTGGATACGAGAAAACTGACCTTCGTGGTACAGGGGTAACCTTGAAACCAGGTAAGAAATCTGGTCAGTACATCGGAACAGTAACGACCACAGGTAGAGAAGCTTCTATTGATATATATGGAAAATCATCTAAAGGCAATAAAAATGCCAAGGTGGGTACATATAAATTTAGAGTTTCTAACCTGCCACCACCGCAAGTATATCTAGGAACGCTCGGAACTGGTTCAACTGTAAGTAAATCAGCTGTTGCTTCAATGACGCGCTTGTTTGCGAAATATCCGCCTGAAATTCCGTTGAATGCAACTTTTGAAGTGGCATCTTGGGAGGTTACTGTCTCAGGAGCGCCAAGATCAATTATGGGTTCAGGTCCAATATTGACTGCAGAAGCAATTTCATTGTTAAAGCAAACACGTCCAGGAGCTAAAGTGAGTATCTCTGCCAAATACAAAGGCATGGGGTATACAGGAAACATGGCAACGATCATTACAGTTCAGTAAATAATTAAATAAAGGCAATATGAAAAGGCTAGTTATTGTATCAAGCGCTTTGGTAGCTGCATTCTTTTCTCAGGCTCAGCCTGAAGGAATCAATGGAGGACCTATAAATGTTCCTGTAGATGGAATCGTTGATGGAGTATTTATCCAACAGCATATTCCTACGAAACGATTGATTCCTTATGAATATGTGCGTGAAGCAGATGTGGTTTGGAGCAAGCGTGCTTGGGAATACATTGATGTTCGTGAGAAAATTAATTTGCCCTTGTATTTTCCTATGGATGAGTACGATGCAGCTGGTAATTGGGTAAAGAATTCCAGTAGATGGAGTTTGTGGACCGTACTGAAGCATCATATTTTGGCAGGTGATATTCGATTGTTTTCTCCATATAATCCCAATGATTTCAACATCTTGGATGGTGACCAATTGAAATATCCTGTTGATCCAACTCAGCCTGGTTTGAATTTTTATACTGATAGTATTTACAGAAATGTATTGTTTAGCTATTTTGGAAAATTGGGTGCTCAGTCTACTACACCTTTGGCAAATAGCTTTGGTGAAGATAGTACAAGAACCTTAGCTGATGGTACTATTGAATATGTTTATCCAGCGCGTGATACTACTTGGTTCACATCAAAAGATATCGTTCAGTTTCGTTTGAAAGAGGATTGGTTTTTTGACAAGGAGCGTTCTGTGCTTGATGTGAGAATTATCGCTATTGCACCAGTGGTTTTCCAAAAGGATGATGATGGAACAATCCAGAAACTAGAGGAGAAATTCTGGTTGTACTTTCCACAGTGTCGTTTTGTATTGAATAACTATTTTGTTTACAACGATCAAAATGACGCGCAATGGATGAGTTTTGATGACTTGTTCTGGAAACGCAGATTTAGTAGTACAATTTACAAAGAGAGTAATACTTTCGATCGAAACATTGAATCCTATCGTATGGGTGCGGATGCACTCATGGAAGCAGAAAAAATCAAAGAGGAAATTCGAACCATCGAACATGATGTTTGGAGTTTCTAATCTGAAATCACTAAAGCCCCGTCCATTCGACGGGGCTTTTTTTGTGTCGTTATTTTCGCAAGATGTCTTCGTTCAAATCTTGCTATGCTTGATAGCAATTGTATCTTTGCACCATGATTAATTTAGAAAAGTTAGGGGTGTTTCTTCCGCAAGGATTTCTTTTTAAAGATGTAAGCCTACAAATCAATAGAGGTGACAAAGTAGGTTTGGTGGGGAAGAATGGCGCTGGTAAATCAACTCTTCTAAAATTAATTGCGGGTACTCAAAAACCATCTGAAGGAAATATTCATAAGCCAAAAGAGTGTACTGTAGGTTACCTCTCTCAAGACATTCGCATTGATACCTCACAAACAGTATTTAATTTTCTGTTTTTTTCGAATGACACATTAAATGCACTTAGAATACTAATAGATGATGTCAACCATCAATTGACCGTTCGCGTCGATTATGAATCAGATGAATACGCGACGCTGCTTGATCAGGTGAATGAATTGAATCATTCCTTTAACTTGAATGAAGGTTTTCAATGGGAAGAAAAGATCATGACAACCCTGACTGGACTTGGTTTTTCATCGGATGAGATTCAACGGGAGTTAAATACTTTTTCAGGAGGTTGGCAAATGCGTGCGGAGTTGGCCAGAATTCTTGTAAATCGTCCAGATGTCCTCTTGCTGGATGAGCCAACAAATCACTTGGATATCATTTCAATCAGTTGGTTGGAAACGTATTTACAACGCTTTGAAGGTGCAGTTATCCTTATCTCGCACGACAGATTGTTCTTGGACAATGTTACCAAACGCACTTTAGAAATTAGCCTTGGTAAAATCTATGATTTCCCTTTTGCCTACTCGAAATATAAAGTGGTCCGTGCTGAGGAAAAAGAACGGCTGGAATCTGCGAAGAAACAACAGGACAAGGACATCAAGCACGCGGAAGAACTCATTGATAAATTCCGAGCAAAAAAGAATAAGGCAGCGTTTGCTCAGTCCCTCATTAAGAAACTGGACAAAACAGAACGTATTGAAGTGGAGAATGATGGGGTTGCGAAAATGAAAATTGCTTTTCCGCTTTCTGTTCAGCCAGGCAAGTGGGTCTTGGAAATGGAAAACCTTGGAAAATCATTCGGCGATAATTTATTGTTTCATAGCACGAATCTTACGGTAGGAAGGGGTGAGAAAATCGCACTTCTAGGAC
>CAMBMC010000299.1 GCA_945868555.1 Chitinophaga pinensis
ATATCGTTTGCCTTTCAAAAGGTTTGACTGGTGGGGTACTTCCTTTAGGCTTAACCGTAGCCACCGATGAAATTTATGAAGCCTTTTTGTCGGATGAAAAAGTAAAGGCTCTCCTTCACGGACATTCATTCACCGGAAATCCACTCTGTTGTGCTGCTGCAATAGCCAATTTGGATCTTTTCGGACAGCAAGCGACCTTTGATAATATGGCACGAATTGCCGAACAGCACACCTCGTTTGTCGATCGAATACGAGCACATCCCGGAGTTCTGGATGCCCGACAGCAAGGAACTATCTTGGCGATTGAATTGAAAGATCCTTCTGGTAAAGCCTATTTTTCAAACATTCGGGATTTGGCTTATGCCTTTTTTCTTGAGCGGGGATTGCTGATCAGGCCTTGTGGAAATGTAGTTTTTTTAAACCCCCCGTATTGCATCAGCAATGACCAATTGGATCTGGCGTATCAGGCCATTCAAGATTTCATCGAAACACTTATAATTGCGTATTAACATTTTTTTTGAGTCGTCAGCGATCAAAAGCTGCTTTCATTCGTTATTCCTTCGTAAAACTGTCTAATATGATTAAGCCCTTCTCTCTCATTATTGTTTTAAGTGCCTTGTTCTCCTGCACTGCACAACCGAAACAGATCCCTGGATCAGCTCGAACAGAACCACGAGACACTACCCAAAAGTACAACACGCTAAGCGCTCAAGAGGAAAATGTTCTCCTTGAAAAAGCCACAGACCGCGCCTTTACAGGCACCTATTTCGATAAGAAAGACAAAGGACTTTACATTTGCCGCCGTTGCAACAACCCACTCTATACTTCTGAAGATAAATTTGAGTCACATTGTGGCTGGCCAAGTTTTGACGATGAGATAGATGGCTCGGTGATTCGTGTATCTGATGCAGATGGCATGCGCACTGAAATAATATGTGGCAATTGTCGCGGACATCTAGGTCATGTCTTTACTGGCGAAGGTTTTACGGATAAAGATACTCGTCATTGCGTAAATACAAGTTCGCTAAGATTCATTCCCGCAGCAGAAACCAAAAGTTTAGCCCCCGTGATCAAATAAATGTGCTAATTTTATGATACTTAACTCAGAACTGTGCGCATCGACGACCTATTTAAACAATTTACAGACATTAAATTTCAGGCCGATAAATTGCTTAAATCAGATGCCTCCGATCACGATGCAGTAACACGGTTTGCCAAGCAATCAGAAGAAATCCGTCATTTTTTAATCGAAATGCAATTGGGCGAGGAGTTATTGCTTTTGGTCAATGATATTCATAAAATCAATCCTGATTTAGATCCAAAATGCTCCTTTGGCGTAAAGTTTCTCGGGGTAATCACCTTTGGCGTTTCGAAAAAAAGACATATACGAAATACGCGCAAAGCCTATTTCTTGTTTCATATACGAAATACGCGTGACCAGTATGTCCATCTGAATCTTCGATTGAAGGAGATGTAGAAAGGATTAAGAATTACTAGTTACGAATTACGAATTACGGTTTTGATGCCTTCGCCAATTTGGTGCTAAAGCAATTCGATGACTGCGTCAATTCGGTGACTGCGTCAATTCGAGCAGCGATCAAATTCATCAAGATGTTAAGAAAACAAGATGTTAAGATAGTAAGACAGCTAACTTGTATAGCTTCACGATTTACTGATTTCGTCAATTTGGATAAGATGAACAGCAGGCTTGAAAGCTTCAAATTTGCGCAGCAATCAAATCTCTAATTCGCGCAGCGATCAAATTCTTAATTCTTAATTTTTAATCCTTAGTTCCCTCACAACTCAATCTCCCCAAAGAACTTGAATTCAACGCGTCGATTTAGTGCTCGGCCTTCGCGTGTTTCGTTTGGTGCAATAGGTGTAGTAAGTCCCATGTATTCTATTTTAAATCGAGCTTTTGGAATCCCTTGTTTAACGAGGTAGTTGCGCACTGCTTCAGCACGTTTGCGAGATAGGGTGTTGTTGTAGGCTGCTGTTCCTGTGTTGTCTGTATGGCCTGAGATAATTACAATAACATCTGAACGTTCTTTGAGTACAACAGCCAATTCATTCAGATAGGTTTTTTGAAGGCTGTCAATATACGATTTATCGAAAGCAAAGGTGACATTCTTGAGGTTGAATCGAGGCTTTATGGGCTCTACTACAGGCTCTACTACAGGAACAATTTCAACAACAACAGGTGCAGGTGGTTCTTGTTGAATCAAAAACGTGTAGATGTCGTCTTGTTTTCCAGCGCTTGATCGGTTTGATGCAAAATATCCTGTCGAATCGTTTAAAAAGAAGACACTTAAATCGTCGTATTTTGAATTGAGAGGTTCGCCAAGGTTCGCAATAACACCGTCTTTTAACTCGAAGTTGTCAAGTCCGCCTAAGGATTGCGTATTTGTGGAGCTGAAGTACAAACGCCCATCAAAGACCACAGGGAAACATTCAGTGGAATCTGAGTTTATTTCATCTAGTGCAACAGGAGTGCTCCAATTGGCATCAGTAAACACGCTGTAATAGATGTCGTAGTCGTTTTTCTTTTTGCCCATGTTTGTCGCAAAATAAAGTCGCTTTGTTGCTGGGTCAAAGAAGGGATGCGTCACATTGTACTGATCATTATTCAATGGGAAAACGAAAGGATTGGACCATTTTCCTTCAGAGCGAAGAGAGTAATAGACTCCTAGTTTGTTTTTGGCCGAACCTGAGTTGTTGGTAAAGAAAAAGATTCCATTTTCTTGATCGATGCTTACTGGTCCGTCGTTCAGTGAAGAATTCACGGAGGTTTCAACACCTGACGCGCTCATTAGTTTAAGTTCTTGTTTGGCAAAAGTATTTAAAATGAAAACATCAGAAAAGGGTTTTAAACTTACCTCATCTGTGGGAACATTTCCGTTGATGTCCGTCAGCGCAGCCGATACAAAAGCGATTTTCCCATTGATCAGTCGTACTCCATAATCGTCAAATGGGGTATTGAACGAAACGCTATCTATTGTTACCTTTTGCGCATAAAGTGCACTTGAAACAAACAAAAGAAAGGAAATAAAAACGAAGAAAAAGCGCATGTTGAACGATTACAATCAGTTAAAGAAACGTGGGCTGTCAGCAGTGCGAACCGCTTTGTTAAACTTAAGTCGCAAGGCCAATTCATGAGACTGAATCAATACTTTGTTCATTGCGTTCATCGGATAAGCATACGAGTATCCGACATAGAAACGGTCTTTGATGTTTACGCCAACGATTGCTCCGATGCTTCCTTTCAGGTGATAAGTTAAACCAAAATCGATGAGCTTCTTTGCTGTAAAAACAGCATTGATATCCATGCTTAATGGGCCACCATAACCAAATACAGCCATCACACTTGGACGCAATTCAAGATGTTGTCCAAGTTCAAGGTTTACTCCGGCGTATGTAATGTATCCTCCTTT
>CAMBMC010000300.1 GCA_945868555.1 Chitinophaga pinensis
TTTATGTTTTGGCAGGATCAAAAAAGAAGGATTTGAAGTCCTCTGAGGCAGGATTGAAATACTTTTTCACCGGTGCCTTTGCCACAGGAATTTTATTGTTTGGAACGGCTTGGGTGTATGGCGCAACAGGTACTTTCGATTTAAGAGAACTCTCGAATATTCTAGCTGAAGGAACAGCAAATGGTCCGCTTTTGTTTGTGGGTATTTTGATGATGATGGCTTCATTCCTATTTAAAGTAGGTGCTGCACCTTTCCATTTCTGGGGACCAGATGTTTATTCTGGAAGTCCAAACATCATCACAGGTTACATGGCCTCGGTGGTGAAAATGGCTGGATTGTATGCCTTCTTGAAATTGTTTACTTATGTCTTCGCTCCGGTATCTGATCTTTGGTCTGGTGCTTTGTTTGGGATGATTGTATTGACCATGTTCGTAGGTAACCTTTCTGCCTTGCGTCAAACGAAATTTAAACGATTGTTGGCATATTCAAGTATTTCAAATGCTGGATACGCATTGATGGCACCGATAATTATCAGTGATGCTTCCTTGTTTAACCTTTGGATTTATTTGTTGGGTTATGGTTTTGCTGTCATTGCCTTGATTGTGATTTCATTGATTGTCAATGATGAGTCTGATGACATTGAATCCTACAAAGGCATTGGACGCAAAAATCCATGGATTGGTTTTGTATTGGTGTTGAGCGTGCTATCCTTGGCTGGTGTTCCACCATTGGCTGGATTCTTTGGGAAATACATGGTTTTCGCAAGTGCCTTTGAAACATACCCAATCTTAGTGATCCTTGCGGTGATCAATTCCGGAATAGGAGTGTTCTACTACTTACGTTTTGTGATGATTGCCTTGTCGAGCGAAGATGCTGAGCAAGCACCTGTATTGAAGCCGTGCGTGTTGCAATGGGGTGTGTTGGCGATTTGTGCCCTAGGATTACTGCTCAGCGGTTACATCACTCTTTAAGTATAGATTCCGTCAAGCTGTTCTTTCAGTTTACGAAAGAGCTTTGAGTTGAGCAACTATTTCTTCTTGAATACTGACTCCTTTATCGGCATTGTACCAGTGCTGGAGTTCCCTTTTTAATTCATCTATCGTAACTTCTTGTGCTTTAAGGTTATGATGTAATTCGCGACATTTTTCAGGCCGTGGTCCCCAAGCAAAAAGGTCTTCTCCGAATGTATTTCGTACCACCAAAATCGGAATGGATTTTGCGCCATTGGTCAAGTACGATCCAATCTCTGAATTTTCGTCATCACGCAATTGAATTTCCAAATCAATCATTGAATTTTCAGCAGCCATCTTTGCAATGAAGGGTACGCTGTGCGCAGCATCACCACACCAAGGCTCTGTAATCAAGACCCAATGCATAGATACATCGATTGACTGAATAGTCGATTTACATTCTTCTGCTAATAATCCCGTCTTATCCCAGCGGTGTGAGCGCGATTGATTCAATTTCGTGTATTCAGCAAAATGTGCGTCGTCATACGGAGCTTTAGTAATCTTTCCTGAAAGGATTTCGTCGTAAAGGTTGGTGTAATCTTGATAATTCATTTTATAGCGATTATGGAAACTGTAAACAAACTGCACGGAAGTATGCGCATAATCAATACATCGAAGGATATTTTTTCGGATCAGCTTCGTTCATCATCCCATAAACCTTCTCTACGATATCGTCAACACTTGGTTTGGAGAAATAATCGCCATCCGAACCGTACGCCGGACGATGGTCTTTCGCACTCAAGGTTTGAGGAGCAGAGTCCAAGTGGTAATAGGCTCCTTGTTCTACCATGATTTTATCCAGCATAAAGCCCGTTGCTCCGCTGCTCACATCTTCGTCGACAATCAAGAGACGGTTCGTTTTTGCCACAGATTCACTGATAAGGTGGTCGATGTCGAATGGAAGTAAGGTTTGCACATCGATCAATTCAACGCTAATTCCCAATTCACTGAGTTGTTTTGCAGCAACTTCACACAGGTTAAACGTTGAACCGTAAGAAACCAATGTAAGGTCACTTCCTTGGCTTACAATTTCCGGTATGCCAAGAGGAATTTTAAATTCACCAAGATTCGTAGGCACGCGCTCCTTTGTTCTATAGCCATTCAATGGCTCAATCACCAATCCGGGTTCATCACCGGCCATAAGGATATTGTAAAACCCTGCAGCTTTGGTCATGTTTCTCGGTACACACACATGCATACCACGGATCGAATTGACAATCATTCCCATTGGAGAGCCGCTATGCCAAATCCCTTCCAAGCGGTGACCGCGCGTTGAGATAATCAAGGGCGCTTTCTGTCCACCTTTGGTGCGGTAATGCACGGTTGAAAGGTCATCCGACATCACCTGAATGGCGTACAACAAATAGTCTAGGTATTGGATTTCCGCGATTGGACGCAATCCGCGCATAGCCATACCGATCCCTTGTCCGATAATGGTGCATTCGCGAATTCCTGTGTCACTTACGCGAAGCGTGCCGAATTCATCCTGCATGCCTTCCAATGACTGGTTTACTCCACCAATCTTTCCAGCATCCTCACCGAAGATGAGTGCTTCAGGATATTTCTCGAAGATTTTTCGGTAGTTGTCCCTTAAAATAACTCGGCCATCATCCGTTGTTTCTGAATCATCGTATGTTGGTTCAAGCCCTTCTATTTTAAATACAGATTTGTCCGATTCTGAATACAAATGAGATCCGTAGCGCTCCGCATTGGTGGAGAGCATTTTTTTAATCCATGTACCTAAGGTATTTTTGGATGACGTTTTTTCATCACGTACAATCCGAAGCACTTTTCGGGTTGACGTCATCACATCGCGGCGAATCGGTTCAAATGCTTTTTCTAGTGCCGTAACCTCGGCTGTTATTATCGCTGATTTCGGGCTTTCTGCTGCAACCGCTTTCATTAAGCGAATTGCATCTGAAAGGTCTTGTTTGATGTCATCTACAAAGGCTGACCACGCTGCATTCTTCTCTGCGCGAACTGATTTTTTCGCTTCTTCCCGGATGGCATTTAATTCCTCCTCACTTGCTATAGTATCACCTTTCGCGTTGAACGACAAGATCCATTCTTGAAATTTAACGATGCAATCGAAATCATTCTCCCATTGCAAACGCTCCTTTGTTTTGTAGCGCTCATGAGATCCTGAAGTGGAGTGGCCCTGTGGCTGATTCACCTCTTTCACATGAATCAATACAGGCACATGCTGTTCTCTGGCAATTTTTACAGCTTTCTCGTATGTTTCGCAAAGATGGCCATAATCCCATCCTCGTGTCACGAAGATTTCATAGCCGTTTTTGTCTTTTGTTCGTTGCATTCCGGCGAGCGCTTCAGAAATACTTCCTTTCGTCGTTTGAAATTCGCGCGGAACGGAAATGCCATATCC
>CAMBMC010000301.1 GCA_945868555.1 Chitinophaga pinensis
AATCACACGACGGTATAGGTCATTTAAGTCAGATGTTGCAAAGCGACCACCATCCAAAGGCACCAATGGGCGCAATTCTGGTGGAATAACAGGAACAACTTTCACTATCATCCATTCAGGACGGTTGTCAATGCGTTCTTGAGATTCACGCATTGCTTCCACCACTTGAAGACGCTTCAAGGCCTCATGCTTTCTTTGAACAGATGTTTCGTGTCCAGCTTGGTGACGTAAATCGTAAGCTGTTTCATTCAATTTCAAGGATTTCAACAAATCGAACAATGATTCAGCGCCCATTTTCGCGATGAACTTGTTTGGATCTGCATCCTCTAAATACTGGTTTTCCTTCGGAAGTGTATCAAGAATATCAAGGTATTCTTCTTCTGTAAGGAAGTCTAAACGCTTCAAGGATGAACCATCTAAGCTTGTTGCAATACCTGCTTGAATCACTACATAACGCTCGTAGTAAATGATTTGATCCAACTTCTTCGTTGGCAAACCAAGCAAATAACCAATTTTATTTGGAAGTGAACGGAAATACCAGATGTGCGCTACGGGAACAACAAGTGAAATGTGTCCCATACGTTCGCGACGTACTTTCTTTTCGGTTACCTCAACACCACAGCGGTCACAAACGATTCCTTTGTAGCGAATACGCTTATATTTTCCACAGTGGCATTCATAATCTTTAACCGGTCCAAAGATCCGTTCACAAAACAATCCATCTCTTTCCGGCTTGTACGTACGGTAGTTGATTGTTTCCGGTTTTAGCACTTCTCCACTTGATTGCTCAAGGATCACCTCTGGCGAAGCCAAAGAAATCGTAATTTTATTGAAGGCGCTTTGTTTTTTCGGTGTTTCTTTTCTGTAAGCCATTTTCTTACTTCGTTTCTTTATTCAACAACTTGAAATTAATCTAGGGAAATATTGAGACACAATCCTCTCAATTCATGCAGCAACACATTAAACGATTCAGGAATTCCTGGTTCAGGAATATTGTCTCCTTTTACAATCGATTCGTATGCTTTTGCACGGCCCATTACATCATCCGACTTCACAGTCAGGATTTCCTGAAGGATGTTTGCAGCACCGAATGCTTCGAGTGCCCACACCTCCATTTCACCAAAACGCTGACCTCCGAACTGTGCTTTACCACCCAACGGCTGTTGTGTAATCAATGAATATGGTCCGATTGAACGAGCGTGCATTTTGTCATCCACCATGTGAGAAAGTTTCAACATGTAGATCACACCAACTGTTGCCGGTTGATGGAAGCGTTCTCCCGTTCCTCCATCGTACAGGTATGTTTTACCTGACTTTGGAACACCTGCTTTCTCTGTCCACGCATCAATTTCTGAAGGATGCGCTCCGTCGAAAATTGGCGTTGCGAATTTCACTCCCAACTTTTCACCAGCCCAACCGAGCACAGTTTCATAAATCTGTCCAAGGTTCATACGTGAAGGCACCCCTAGTGGGTTCAACACGATATCTACTGGTGTTCCATCCTCAAGGAACGGCATATCTTCAGCGCGAACGATGTTGGCAACGATTCCTTTGTTCCCGTGACGACCGGCCATTTTATCACCGACCTTCAACTTACGTTTCTTCGCTACATAAACCTTCGCCATTTTCACAATACCCGCTGGAAGTTCATCACCTACAGAGATATGGAATTTTTTGCGCTTGTATGTTCCAAGAATATCGTTTGACTTGATGTTAAAGTTATGAATCACACGACCCACCAAAGCATTCATATGCAAATCAGCCGTCCAGTTCGTTGGGTTTACAATCGTATAATCAATTGACACCAAATTTTTCTGGTTGAACTTCGTTCCTTTTTTGATCACCTCTTCCTTAAAGTTATTGAATACTCCAGCGGATTTATGTTCGCCAAGGATCATCATTAACTTATCTGCAAGACGCTCCTTCAATTGAGCGAAATCTTTGTCGTATTCAGCATCTAAAGTTTCAAGAGCTGGTTTGTCTTGAGCTTTTGATTTTCTGTCTTTAATTGCGCGAGAGAACAATTTCTTCTCAATGACAACGCCACGAAGTGAAGGACCCGCTTTCAATGAAGCGTCTTTCACATCACCTGCTTTATCACCGAAGATTGCACGAAGCAATTTCTCTTCTGGAGATGGATCTGTTTCCCCTTTCGGAGTAATCTTTCCGATAAGGATGTCCCCTTCTTTGATTTCAGCACCGATACGGATTAGACCATTTTCATCCAAATCCTTTGTTGCCTCTTCAGAGACATTCGGGATATCTGATGTAAGTTCTTCCATTCCACGTTTCGTGTCGCGCACTTCCAATGTATATTCATCAATGTGAATTGATGTAAAGATATCGTCGCGAACTACTTTTTCAGAAATCACAATCGCATCCTCGAAGTTGTACCCTTTCCATGGCATGAAAGCCACTTTCAAGTTTTGTCCGAGTGCCAATTCACCCTGTTGTGTCGCATATCCCTCACAAAGTACCTGACCTTTATCAACGCGGTCACCTTTCTGAACGATTGGTTTCAAGTTGATACACGTACTTTGGTTTGTTTTCATGAATTTCGTCAAGGTATAGTGAGTCACTTCATTTTCGAAGCTCACCAACTTATCCTCTGATGTCCAATCGTAACGGATTACAATTTCATTTGCATCCACATATTCCACAACACCTGGTCCTTCTGCATTGATCAATACACGAGAATCACGCGCTACAAGGCGTTCTATACCTGTACCAACGATCGGCGAATTCGGTTTTAACAAAGGAACTGCCTGGCGCTGCATGTTTGATCCCATCAGGGCACGGTTGGCATCATCATGCTCCAAGAACGGAATAGATGACGCTGCAATCGAAGCAATCTGGTTGGCACCTACATCCATCAAGGTCAATGCTTTTGGTTCAACAACAGGGAAATCACCTTCATAACGAGCCTTAACAAACTCTGTCAAGAAGTTTCCTTTGTCATCCACCTTTGCATTGGCCTGAGCAATAATTTTTTCATCTTCTTCCTCAGCAGTCAAATAGATTGGTTCTTTGTCTAGTTTCACTTTACCATTTTCTACATCACGGTAAGGCGTTTCAATAAATCCAAGTTTATTCACTTTCGCGAAAACACACAGAGATGAAATCAAACCAATGTTTGGACCTTCTGGTGTTTCAATTGTACACAAACGACCGTAGTGTGTGTAGTGAACGTCACGAACCTCAAAACCAGCTCTTTCACGAGAAAGACCGCCAGGTCCTAGTGCCGAAAGGCGACGCTTGTGCGTGACTTCCGAAAGTGGGTTTGTTTGGTCCATGAACTGAGACAACTGATTCGTTCCGAAGAACGAGTTGATCACAGATGAAAGTGTTTTCGCGTTGATCAAGTCAATTGGCGTAAACAC
>CAMBMC010000302.1 GCA_945868555.1 Chitinophaga pinensis
CCTTCACAATTGTCTAGAGCCACACGCATTTTATCCAAGGCCCAAAACAAGTTAACTGCCGTTGGACGAGATGCGCGCAAGGCAGTAAATGCCTCATCCAAGAAGGAACCATCCAATTCATCTTCAATCATTTCACGCACAGCGAGATAAATTCCATAAGCGGCAGTTGCTCCAATAAGTGGGGCTCCGCGAACCGTCATCTCCTTGATGGCCTCCTCGGCATCGTCATACGTTTCGAGGCGCACGGTGACGAATTCATGTGGCAACTTGCGTTGATCAATCACTTCAACATATCCATCTTCAGTGGTCCAAATGGTGCGAAATTTTGTCATTATACTCTATATATTTTGCAATGGTAATTATGCCAATTCTATTTCAGAGAAATCCTTCACGGTGCATTTCCAATTGGCTTCAGTCCCTGTCCGAACCAATTGAACAGTTGGAAAACCTGCGGCGTCCGCTGCAATCAATTCATCGGTGATATCAGAAAGAAAGATAATTTCACTAGGTTGAAGCCCGATAGCATCCGCGATTTTCGGATAGGTATCAGCGTCCTTTTTACCACCCGTTGTCGTATCAAAATAATGGGAGAAAAAAGGAGTCAGATCGCCCAATACACTGTAGCCAAAAATCAACTTTTGTGCTGCAACGGAACCCGAAGAAAACACACCCATTTGAATGCCTTGTGCCTTCCATAGTTCCAACGCAGGTAACACATCCGCATACACATCACCTTTCAGATCCCCCTTTTTGTATCCATCTTCCCAGAGGATTCCTTGCACTGATTTAAGTGGTGTAATTTTTCGGTCTTCTTCCGACCAGCGGTTCAGTGTATTGATGATTTCATCGACAGAATTGAGCTTTCGGCCTTCCAAGTCCAAACTCAATTTCACCGTTTGACGAAAAGCTTCTTGAACTTCTGCTTGCTTGACCATGGATTTCAAGTCACCGATGTGCGACCGGAAATAAGGAAACAATTGGTCGTACACGAATTTGACTGAGGTGGTTGTTCCTTCAATGTCCGTCAGTACATACTTAACTCCTTCAAATTTCATTCTGTAAATGTAGTTAGATGCTTTAGTTTAATGAAATACCGCTGCGCGAATTTGTTCCCAAGGGAATTTGATTGCTGCCCTCGTGTGGATCTGCCGAATTGCCTAAGGCATCAAATTGACGTAGTCACCAAATTGCTTTAGCATCAAATCCTTAATTTGGGAGAATATCTCTATTTATTGTGGCACATTAAAGTCCGAGAAATTCCTTTCCAGTCCCGACTGCGTATAGTCTGGTACCCAACCGCTCATATCTATGAAGATGCGAATGGCCTTCACAAAAGGATTGGATTCACCCGCATCAAACCAATGTTTTGTTCCAGCGGGAACTGAGATTAAGTCTCCGCGTTGACACAAAAGATTGAATACGGGTTCATTTTCCATGTTAAACCAAAACAAACCCTGACCATCCACGAAGAAGCGAATTTCATCCTCTGAATGGGTATGTTCTGCTAGGAATTTGGCACGGATGGCGCCGTAGTTTTCGGTCTGTGAATTGATGGAAATGACATCAGCAGTTAAATATCCTCCGTCCTTCATGAATGGTTGGAGATCCTTATCATACGCCAATAGAATTTCTTCCTGTGTCGCTTGATCATCAAAAATCACATCGCAAGACCACTGATCAAAAAATAAATTTCGCGCACTAAAAAACGCTTTGATTTCCATAGGATCCCGAAGCTCAATGTTTTGTTCTGGAATGCTGAGTATTGCCATTTTTCTTTTAATTACGAATTACGAATTTTAAGTTGATCATCCTCCCCCTTGATCCCTCCCGCATCGTTCCTTGCGGGACAAGCACTCTAGCGGGGGAAATGATTCGTTACTCCGAAGTGAGTTTCATCTTTTGTCCTTTGTCTCTTGTCTTAAAATCTATTTCAACATATAGTCACACTGACACAAATAATCCAAAGTCTCTAGGTGGCGTTTGGCCTCGAAAAGACTTGTACCCCAAGCATAGGTCCCGTGTTTTCGCATGATGAATGAATGGCAGTCGAAGCGTGAAGCATTTTTACGTAAGGTGTCAGCGAATTCGATCATGTCTTGGGTATTCTCAAATACTGGAATTTCAACCCTTCCCTCATGTGTTGTTTGTCCCGCGAAACCCTTTTGTACTTCATATCCTTCGAATGCAATGACAGATTCGGATTTGGCTGTTGCGACAATTGGATAAACACCATGGCTGTGCAAGATCACTTTTGTTTCGGGGAAGAGCGCATAGATGACGCAATGGATTAAGGTTTCTGCAGAAGGTTTCACGCCAACAAATTCTCCATTTGCATTTCCCTTCGGATCTACCGTTATAAAATCCGTCGATAAGAAATTGGATTTGTCCACCCCTGAGCGCGAGACCCATATTTGACCTTCATCCTCTCGGAAGGAATAATTGGTCGATGTCGCAGGTGACCACCCTTTGAGGTGCAATGCGCGAATGGTTTGTGCCATTTCTTCTTTTATCGCTGTTACATTCATGCTACAAAAGTATCATCTATTTACAAAAAACAAGCGTGTCCCATTTTCATGAAACACGCTTCTATTGGTTAATATCTATTCAATTAAGAGAGTGCTTCTTTCACAAGAGTTGCGATGAGTTTACCATCTGCCTTGCCTGCCAATTTACCCGTTAAAACCCCCATGACCTTACCCATTTCTTGGGGTCCTGAGGCGCCAGTTTGAGCAATCGCTGCGGCAACTTCCGCGCGGATCTCATCCTCCGACATCATTTTAGGCAGGTACTCTTCGATTACTTTTGCTTGAAACAATTCTTCATCTGCCAGATCTTGACGGCCTTGGGCGGTATACAATTCGTACGTTTCCAAGCGCTGTTTGTGCAACTTCATGCAGATTTTCAGTGCGACTTCTTCAGAAGCTTCGCCTGAACCTGATGTTGCTTCCAACAAAAGCTTTGACTTGATGTCACGCAATACGGCTAGGCGTTCTTTTTCCCTAGCAAGCATCGCCGATTTTATGTCACCATTTATGCGTTCAGTAAAGCTCATCAGTCCACATTGTCATGTAAGAAATTATTGCTTCTCAAGACACCTTTATTGTCTTCCTCAGCCAATCCGAAGCGGCTAAATGTTTCTTCAGTGCTTGGTTTAGAATTGTCCAATTGGATATTGCGACGCACATAGGCTGGTTCATTTTCGAATTCAGCAATGCCTTCAGACTTTTTCAATTTAATGGTCAAGTCTTGAATGCGTGACATGCGCTCTTGTGTTTTACGCTGTTGTTCTTCCGGAGAAAGGACGGCTCGTGACGATTGATTGTCCAATTCCATTTTTACTTGGCTATCGTCTTCCAAATGGTG
>CAMBMC010000303.1 GCA_945868555.1 Chitinophaga pinensis
ATCACAGTGAAGAATTTGGCGAGCATCATTCAAGCGCGCATGGAGGAGATCATTGAAATGGTTCAAATCGAAATCGTGAATAGCGGCTATTCGAAGAAGCTAATCGCCGGAATAGTAGTAACAGGTGGTGGGTCGCAATTGAAGCACATTACGCAATTGTTTGAATACATGAGCGGTATGGATACACGTATCGGTTATCCAACAGAACACTTAGCAAACACCAACCACATTGAAAATTTGACGAGCCCAATGTTTGCGACAGGCATCGGTCTTGTGTTGAAAGGATTTGAGAAGTTGGATGCACAAACCGAACAGCCGGAAGTGGCAAGCCCAGGTCAAGTGAAAGGCCATTCAACGAAAACGCGTGGATCATTTTTCGATGAATTGATCAAACGAGGACAGAAGTTCTTTTCAGATAGTGAAGATTAATAACAACAATACAATATAGAAATTATGGAATTCGATTTACCAAAAGAGACAAGTTCAATCATTAAAGTGATTGGTGTAGGGGGTGGCGGTAGCAACGCGGTCAACCACATGTACAACCAAGGAATCATTGGTGTAGATTTTATCGTGTGCAACACAGACCGTCAAGCATTGGATATCTCTCCGGTTCCATTGAAAATTCAACTCGGACCCTCATTGACAGAAGGACGTGGTGCTGGTTCTTTGCCAGAAATTGGTAAAAATGCAGCCATCGAAAACATCGATGAAATTCGTGAATTGCTAGGCAAGAATACGAAAATGGTCTTCATCACCGCTGGAATGGGTGGTGGAACAGGTACAGGTGCTGCTCCAGTGATTGCTGAGGTAGCTAGAGAAATGAACATCCTCACCGTAGGAATCGTAACTGTACCTTTCAACTTTGAAGGAAGAAAACGCCGTCAACAAGCTGAAGAAGGATTGGAAAGTATGCGTCAAAATGTAGATACACTTCTAGTGATCAACAATGAGCGCCTTCGTGAAATCACAGGGAACTTGACGATTTCTAATGCGTTCTCGCAAGCAGATGACGTGCTTACAATTGCAGCGAAAGGGATTGCAGAGGTGATTTCTGTCACAGGTTCTATGAATGTTGATTTTAATGACGTGAACACAGTCATGCGCAACAGCGGACGTGCCATCATGGGTAGCGCTTCAGCAGAAGGTGAAAATCGCGCTGTCAATGCAGTGCAACAAGCCTTGGCCTCTCCGCTATTGAATGACAACGACATTAGCGGTGCACAATATGTATTGTTGAACATCACGTATGGCAATAAAGAAGTATTAATGGATGAAATCACTGAGATTACCGATTTTATTCAAGATGAAGCTGGTTCAACTGCCGATGTGATTTGGGGACATGGATTTGATCCATCTCTTGGAGATAAATTAAGTGTAACATTGATAGCCACTGGTTTCAAGTCAAATCACCCAATCTCGGGTTTTGAGAAAGCTCCGGAGAGAACAGTAGTTACACTCGACCTGGAGCAGAAAAATGAAATCAAAGAACAACTTTCTTCGCCAACGCAATCTACACCTTTCATCAATGCAGTGGAAGTAAAAGCGCCAATCGAAGAGCCGTTCATGAAGACTGAACCGAAAGACGAGTCGGTGCAAGATGAATTGATTGCTTCCGTTAGCCCAAGCATAGAACTTCCTATTACAAAAATAGAAGAAGCTCCTGTTGAAAAACAAGAGTCCTTGGAATTGAGCTGGCAGATTCAAGATGTTCAAGCCGAACAGAAAAAGGACGCCGTGATTGTTCACCATTTGGAAGACGATAGCCAAGTAAAAATGGAATTGGACAATCAATCAACACGATCTGTCCTTTCTCCGGAAGAACAACAACGTAAAACACAAGAGCGCATGTCACGCATTCAAGACTTGACCATTAAATTGAAGAAGTCTGAGGGAATTGCTGAATTCGAAAATGAACCAGCGTATGTGCGTCGCAATATCCAATTGGACAATTCTAAGCCAAGCACTGAAGAATCATTTAGCCGCTTCGGATTGGCTGAGGAAGACAACAAAGGTGTCTTGAGAAGCAATAATTTCTTACATGATAATGTGGACTGATGAGCTTTACAGAACGCATAAATGGTGACATTAAATCGGCAATGCTTGCTAGGGAAAAAGATCGACTTGCCGTATTGCGTGATATCAAGTCAAAGCTTTTGTTGGAAGCAACATCAGGTTCAGGCGAAGCTTCTGAAGAAGTCGCGATGAAAATCTGCATGAAGTTGCACAAACAACGTTTGGAAACGTACGAATTATACATCGCTCAGGGCCGTCAAGATTTGGCAGATGAAGAATTGTTTCAAGCAAAAGTCATCGAAGAATACCTACCGAAAATGATGTCGGAGGATGAGATCCGCGCAGAAGTTGCCGCAGCAATTGCCCAAACCGGCGCCTCAGGACCCCAAGAAATGGGAAAGGTCATGGGGGTGTTAACAGGGAAATTGGCAGGCAAGGCAGATGGAAAACTCATCGCTACACTCGTGAAAGAAGCACTTTCTTAATTGAAGAAATAGGAAATGATAGAGCGTGTTTCATGAAAATGGGACACGCTTGTTTTTTATAAATAGATGATACTTTTGTAGCATGAATGTAACAGCGATAAAAGAAGAAGTGGCACAAACCATTCGCGCATTGCACCTCAAAGGGTGGTCACCTGCGACATCAACAAATTATTCCTTTCGCGAGGATGAAGGTCAAATTTGGGTCTCGCGCTCAGGTGTGGACAAATCCAATTTTTTATCGTCAGATTTTATTACTGTAGATCAGGATGGGAATGCGTCTGGGGAATATGTTGGAGTAAAGCCCTCCGCAGAAACCTTGATTCACTGTATCATCTATGCGCTCTTCCCTGATACAAAAGTGATCTTGCACAGCCATGGCATTTATCCAATTGTCGCAACAGCAAAATCCAATTCAGCCATTGCATTTGAAGGATACGAAGTGCAGAAAGGCTTCGCAGGGCAAATAACACATGATACGACTATCGAAATTCCAGTATTTGAGAACACACAAGACATGACTGAATTCGCTGACACTTTACGTCAAAATGCTTCACGCTTCGGATGTCATTCATTCATCATGCGCAAGCATGGCACCTATGCCTGGGGGACAAATCTTTTCGAGGCCAAACGCCACCTAGAGACTTTAGATTATTTGTGTCAGTGTGAAGTTTTAATGAAATAGATTTTAAGATTTCAGGATATTAAGATTTTAAGACAAGAGACAAAGGACAAAAGACATGATCTTACTTCGGATGGTGAAGCAGCCAATTCGTAATTAGTAACTCGTAATTAGTAATTAAAAGAAAAATGGCAATACTCAGCATTCCAGAACAAAACATTGAGCTTCGGGATCCTATGGAA
>CAMBMC010000304.1 GCA_945868555.1 Chitinophaga pinensis
TGGATTTTCAGGATCTGAATTGATCTTGGCCTCCTTGTGTTATACGCTACAGATTTTCTGCGATTTTAGTGGCTACACGGACATGGCCATAGGAGTGGCGCTTCTGCTCGGATACCGACTTTGCCTCAACTTTGATTCGCCTTACAAGGCCTTGGACATTACAAGTTTTTGGCGTCGTTGGCACATTTCCTTGTCTTCGTGGTTGCGCGATTACATTTACATTCCCTTGGGTGGCAATCAAAAAGGCTTTTTGCTTCAACTGCTCTTTCTGCTCGTAACGATGCTCGTCGGTGGATTTTGGCACGGTGCCGATTGGAAGTTTGTATTCTGGGGTGCAGGTCATGGAGTGCTCTTGATTCTTCACAAGTTATGGGTGAAATTCACAGGACAACGCTGGGACAATGGATGGTACAATGCACTTTCTTGGGCCTTTACCTTTGTTTGTGTTTCACTGCTTTGGATCCCATTCCGTTCGCAATCCATAGAAATGACATGGGACATCTACACCCGAATTTTTAGTTCAGCGAATCTGCAAATGGTCTGGGCGGTAATGGAAACAAATCCAACCTTGATTGTTTTGTTGATTTTGGGCTATGGATTGACATTGATTCCTTCCACTTGGAAAGAAAAAATCGTAACTTACATCTCAGGTCAGGATCTCTTGGTGAAGTTTGCCATGATGATTGTCGTCATTCAAGTCATCATTCAAATGCGTTCATCGGTGGTTCAACCATTTATCTATTTTCAATTTTAAGTTGCGTGAAATGAAGTTGTTGGGTGTGTTTGTGGTGTTGTTTCCTTTGCTCGCTGTCGGACAACGGGAGCAATTGACACTTGGTGAGAATGCCATTGAAAATACGGGTGATTTGTTCGACCATTTCGTGTTAAAAATGGATTCCTTGAATGGAGGGAGGGTTCAAAAAGTACGCATCTTGCACATTGGGGATTCGCACATTCAACCAGACAATTTATGTGGCATCACGCGAAAAATGATGCAGGCAAGCTATGGGAATGGGGGCAGAGGCTTGGTTTTTCCGTATACCTTGGCAAAAACAAATGGTCCAAAAGATTTCATGGCGACCTCAGCTACCGTTTGGTCAAACAGTTGGATCATCAACTATCCGCATAAATTCAATATCGGACTTCCTGGCATTGGCATCAAAAGCACCACAGAATCAGGTGCCTTTTCCCTCGAATTGAGGAAAGATTCAGTTGTCAATCCATACACAAAAGGATTTCTTTTGTACTCCTTAAATGATCCAAAAAAAGGGAGCGTTACGATCAACAATATGTTCTCAAAATCCAATACGCAAGCTCATTTTGACACACTTTCTTTTTATAGTGCAAAGCCAAAAAGTAAATTGGATGTTTCCTTCACCGGAGCAGCAATGACGCTTCACGGGGTCTATATTGAAAATGACGTTCGCGGTGTGGTATACAACTCTGCTGGTGTTGCAGGAGCGCGTTACCGCGATTATTTACGGAATGATTTCTTTATACAGCAGATGCCATTGTTTCAACCAGATTTGGTGATTATCTCACTTGGAACCAATGAATCGTATGATCCCTCTTTCACAGAAGTGGGTTTTCGTCAAATTGTCGATTCCATGTTCACCATGATTCATGAAACATTGCCGAATGCTTCTGTGCTGATCACCCTTCCATCAGAGAATTACCGCTTGAAAGGGGGAGTAGCATCGGTCAATCAACGCATTCTGATCATTTCGGGGATCATACGTGAGCAGAGCATAAAACATGGATTTGCACTTTGGGATCTTTATGAAGCGATGGGTGGAGAAGGGTGCATGCTCGAATGGAAAAAGGCAGGTTTGGTGAATGATGACCACGTGCATTACTTGCGCAAGGGTTACAATCTCCAAGGAGAGCTGCTTTTTGAAGCGCTGAACCATTGGATGAATGGCCGTGAGTAGTTTTTTTTCTCCATTGCCTTTTTCAATGTGCAATAAAGCCTTTACTTTGCAAAGAGAATCGATGAATCTAATTCGAAGGATATGATGAAAGGACCGAAAATACTGCGTATTGGTCAGGCGGAAGAAAATGATGTGCGTTTCTTGGATTCGGACATCGGTGCTGCGCATGCAGAGATTTTCATCGACAATGAGAACAATGTATTTCTCACAGATTTAGGTTCTCGTTCCCATACCTTTGTGAATGGCCATATAATTTCAGATCCTGTCATTCTTCAGGCAGGGGATAAGGTGCGGTTAGGGTCATCTGCAACCTATGACTGGGAATACCATATTCTTGGAAAGCGAACTGAGCGCAGAGAAGAACCAAAGAAGGTGTCAAAAACAGCATCAAATCCTACTTCAGAAACTCAATCGACCACAAAGACAAATCAATCACAAGAAACAAAAAAAGACCCCATCAACCGTGATCTTTGGATTATACTCGCGGCAATTGTGTTGTTGCTTTTTCTTTTGAATGTGATAACCGGCTAGCGTATGGAATTAAAAATTAAGAATTAAGAATTGAAAATGACGTTAACGCTATCCTTGACTTTTTGATTTTATCAATATAGCTGTTAGAATATGATTTAATTCTAGACAATCCTTAATTAATAAATCTATTTGCTTCTCTTTTGACTTAAAATCTGAAAGTGACATTAATTTCAACCAATACAATGTCTCCTTCGATTCTTTTAGGGAAATATGCATTTTATTGTTAAAATCGGGTTTGGAAATTGCACCTTGAGCTTCATGAATATTAGCTCCTATACTTGTGCCACTTCTGATGACCTGTTTCGAGAGAATATATTCCTTGTTCAATCTCTGAAATTCATACCCAAATGAAATAATTTTAAGAGAGAATTGTAAGCTTTTTTCTAGAACGATATTTTTTGCCATAATTGAAAGAGTGGTTTAAATAAATATAAGAAAAAAAATCCTTTTTCCTATTATTTGCAACCATTTTTTCAAGTCTATAAAAGCAAATCACTCATTTTTAATTACTATTGTCCGATAAAAATTTTCTGATCTTCTTGAAACCATTGGAATCATTGGTTTTAAAAAGTGATTTTAAAGTAAGGGGGTGGTTTTTATTTTATGTGATTTAGTCATTTAGTATTTAAACTGTCTGACCCCGATGGGGTCATTGGTCTTTCGGGAGGGCTTATGGTTACAAAGGTTTGACCCCGATGGGGTCCATAAACCTGAGTAATAGCGATTAGATAAAACATAAAGATGGATTTAGTCGGACAACAATGATTATAAATTACTAGTTACGAATTATTTAGTCATTGATAATTAGTCATTAGTCATTAGTCATTGGTAATTAGTAATTAGTAATTCGTCATTAGTAATTCGTCATTCTAAACTAAACTTTTCTCCATAAGG
>CAMBMC010000305.1 GCA_945868555.1 Chitinophaga pinensis
TGCGCGACTGATGGAACGATTCAAAGCATCTTTATTGAAAGAGATTTTGCTCTTGTTGCATGACAAGGTTGGACTCTTGTTGATGTATTTAATGCCGATGCTGTTGGTGTTTATTATAACGATTGTTCAAGACAGTGCCTTTCGTTTAGTCAATGAGAATCGCTTGGACATTCTCATCGTGAACAACGACAAAGGGTATTTAGGCGATTCCTTGGTACAGTCCATGAAAAATGCGGGAAGTTTTAAAATAGATGTGAAAAGGGGTGTAGATGAAAGTCAAGTGGCCAATCTAACATTGGAAGGCAATAAACTGGCTACCTTGTATGTTCCGTCTAATTTTACGCAATCGCTTTCTTCGAATTCTCAACGTATTTCGGATGCCATGCTTAGTGAATTTGGAATGGAAGTAGAGCCTAGGTCCAATCCAGGAAATAAAAATGAGGCACAGGGTGGGGTTAAGTTGATTTTTGACCCGGTACTTCAAGAGAGTTTTCAAGTGACACTGATCAATAACCTCCAAACCATGATTTCTGGGATTGAGTCGAAGGAGATGATTCGCCAATTGTATGCAGACATGGGATACGATGAAATTCCTGCCAAGATTCTGAAGGAGCTGAATCGGAATCCAACGAAGATCGTCGCTAAACCTGCCATGTCTGGAGAGTCGGCCATGATTCCAAACTCTACTCAGCACAATGTTCCGGCTTGGTCGATATTTGCCATGTTCTTCATGGTTATTTCGCTGGGTAGCAATCTTGTAAAGGAACGTCTTTCAGGAAGCTTTGTGCGCTTGCAAACGATTCCAGGATCTTTCCTTCATGCCATGTTTGCCAAAATCGCCGTATACAGCTTTGTAGCGCTCACGCAACTCATGATCATGTTTGCTATCGGTGTTTTTGTCTTTCCACTCATCGGCCTACCTAAGTTGAATCTCCCGAGTCATGTTTTTCCGTTTTTATTGATTTCTATTCTTTCTGCTATGGCAGCAATCAGTTATGCGGCAATGATTGGGACCTACGCCAAAACCCAGGAGCAAGCAAATGGATTTGGAGCGATTTCAATCATTATTTTCGCTGCAATTGGCGGCATTTGGGTTCCTTCTTTTGTCATGCCTGATTACATGGTAATGATCAGTAAATTGTCTCCCTTGCATTGGTGCTTGGAAGGTTTTTACTCTCTCTTCTTAAAGGATGGCAGTTGGAATCAACTCATGGGACCCGTGATTTATTTAATTTCTTTCACTGTCTTTTGTCAATTTTTGGCGCTCTGGAAACTGCGCCGTCAACATTACATCTAAGGGCTTTTCGTTGACAAAATCTCTTTAGTTTTTGTTTTGAAACAAATTAAATTCTACCCAGTTCATTTTCTTTTTACATTTGATTAAAATTCACTTCATGAGGAATTCACTCGGGCTCGTATTTTTGATTTTAAGTCATTCCGTTTTGTCTCAGTTGGATGAAAAATACCATGGAATTTACTTGTCTGATGAGGGCAATTCGGATCTAGCAATCTACACCTTGGACGATGTGTTGGAGGATTGTTTTATTGCTGATTACACCGTTTATGCTCCTGTTAATGAAAACGGTGAGTCAGCGCATGAAGATTTCGTTTATTCTGGATACGGCAGTTGTGATGGTCCGAATGGACATTGGCTGATCAACCTAGAGAGCGATAGGCGAAAGATCACGTTGGAAGTTTCCTTCTCGATGAGCGACTTGGGCCCTGCGCTAACGGTTTACCAAGGGAAGAAAGAGATCAATTATTCGTATATGATGTCTTTAGAAGACGATGAAACAGCAAGTCAAGATAACGAAGGTGAGCTTGTGTATTTTTTGCCAAACATGGAGGTGGAAGAGGACGAATATCCACTTTTTAAACGCTCGGACGGCGCACTTTTGTATGTCATGACAGACTCGGATGGAATTTCATTCATCATATCAGCTGGAACGCCAAATTGGGAGCTGAACTCAGAGGAAAATGAGGACCCTTGTTTTTACAATGTGCTTTCGGGCACAATGACTCCTCGCAATGAGGAAATGACCCAATTCAGTTTTATGAACGAAGAAACAGGCTGTAGCTTGCAGTTTAAATTCTTAAATGATGCTCAAGGTCAGCGATTTGAGGTAAACGAAAATGATTGCGGCGAAGAACACATCGCGACTTGTCCAAGTTGGAACGGAACGTATTCCATTTCAGGTGGAGAATAATGTCGAATGAAAGCACTCTATAAAGTCCTCTTATTTCCATTAATTTATCTCGCTGCAGACTTGTTTGTGCGCTCAGAGTTGTTGGAGTTGTATTCACCCATGCAACGTTTGTTTTACCTGCTTTCAGCATTCAATTCATTGCTGTTTTATTTTGCCGTATTGATTGTTTTAAAACGGCTAAGGCATAAAAAAATAGCCTATTTGAGCATTTTAGGTCTTGTCTCATTGTATTTTGTTGCATCGGTATCTGGCTCTTTTATTTTCTTTTATTTCAATGGGTTTTTTCCTAATTTCTACACCTACGAGTATTTTAAGAATGAACCATTCAGCGCGATGGTGCTTTTGCGGGATACCATTAAACTTGAGGATGTTTTTATTTTTTCATTGGCATTTGTCGGTATTGCCTGGATCATACATCTTTCGGCTCGTCAAGTCTCTTCGCGCAGAAATCGATTGAGATGGGTTGGTAGTGTTTTCATTTTGCTGATTACCTTCCTGATTTTCATGATCAAACGTTACGATCAATGCCTAACCGTTGACTCGAATTTTTCAGCAGCCATTCTTCGCCATGTCATCGATTATCGACCGCAACGCATTTTCACAGGTGAAGGATTAGGAAAGAAAACCAAGGTTTATTTGCCAAAACTTAAGGAAAAACGAGATTACAATGTGCTCGTGGTAGTGTTCGAAAGTTTAAGGAATCAAGATTTGCCTGCTTATGGATATTCCCGTCAAACAACTCCAGAATTGGAGAAGTTTCGCTCAGAACATTCCAATGAATTCCATGTGTTTGAGCATCCTTATGCGGCATCATCAACAACCATGCTTGCAGTTCCTGCCATTTTAACAGGAATGGCACCGCACCAATCAGTCGAGGAGTTTTATAGTCAACCATTTCTTTGGGATTACGCCAAAATGCTAGACTATCGTACATTCTTCATTTCGTCGCACAGCATGAAATGGTACCGTTTTGACCGTTTTTATGAGCGACAAAAGCCAGAACATTATTGGTACAAAGAGAAAAGTGGAAAACCATTTTTTAATGATCTAGGCATCAATGATGTCCATACGGTGAATGAGGTATGTCGCACAATTCAACGAAAGGACGAACGCTCATTTTTTGGAGTGGTCCAATTCAATGCGACACAT
>CAMBMC010000306.1 GCA_945868555.1 Chitinophaga pinensis
TGGTGCGTTTGTTGAAATCGCAGCGGGAGTTGAAGGCTTGATCCACGTTTCTGAAATGAGCTGGTCTCAGCACTTGCGCTCGGCTCAAGATTTCTTGAATGTTGGAGACGCAGTTGAAGCAGTAATCCTTACATTGGACCGCGAAGAGCGTAAAATGTCACTTGGAATCAAACAATTGATGCCAGATCCATGGTCTGAAATCGAATCTAAATATGCAGTAGGGACAAAACACAATGCGAAAGTGCGCAACTTCACCAACTTTGGTGTATTCGTAGAACTTGAAGAAGGTGTTGATGGATTGATTCACATTTCTGACCTTTCTTGGCAGAAGAAAATCAAGCACCCATCTGAATTCTGTAAAATAGGTGACGAGATGGAAGTGATTGTATTGGAAATCGATCGTGAAAGCCGTCGTATTTCTTTGGGTCATAAACAGCTTGAAGAAAACCCATGGGATGTATTTGAAACAATGTTCAGCGAAGGTTCAGTGCACCAAGGAACAATCATCGAGATGAAAGACAAGTCAGGTATCGTTTCATTGCCTTATGGTGTTGAAGGAATCTGTCCGTCTAAACACCTACGTAAAGGAGATGGATCTAACGCGAAATTGGAAGAAATTCTTGATTTCAAAGTAATCGAATTTAACAAAGAATCGAAGAAAATCGTTGTTTCTCACTCACGCACTTTCGAAGAAGGTGAAGATCGTCCAACAGCACCAAAAGGAGCTGGGAAGAAATCAAGTGGTGAATCATCAACTTCGCAAGCAGTGAAAGCAATCAATCAGAACTCTGAGAAATCAACTCTTGGAGATCTTGATGCACTTGCTGAATTGAAAGAACAAATGGACAAGGGAAATAAATAATCCAAGTTCAAGACATAAAAAAAACCGACTTCTGAAAAGAGGTCGGTTTTTTTGTTTTATGCCTATTTATAGAACTGAATTGCCTAAGGCCACAAGTTGATCTTCGGTTTTAAAGCCTATGGATTGCTTTACAAGCTTCCCTTTCGCATCAATAAACAATAAGGTTGGATATGCACTAATCTTATACAAACGACTAATTTCAGCTCCATCAGCATCCTTTTCACAATCAATTTTAAGGTTCACAAAATTATCATTGAACAACTCCCCTACCTTTGCATCCATAAATGAAGTTGCTGCCATCTTCTTGCATGGACCACACCATGAGGTATGCGCATCAATGAAAATTAATTTTCCCGATTTCACTGCTTCCTTTTTAGCCGCTTCAAGCGTCATGTGACTAAACTTAATGCCTGTACCTTCTGAACCTGCTGAAGCTGATTTTTTCGTAGTTGATGTTACAAAAGCCATGGCGACAAAACCAATTGCGGCGATAAGTGCGATTCTTTTCATGTTTTTCTTTTTAAATTAATCTAATTTTCTAATACAAAGGTAAACATACTCAAAGTTTCCCCTTTCAAAAGTTATTACCTTTGAAACAAATATCATTCCAACTAATCTGATGTTGAACGTTGATTATTCATATTGCCAATCCGAACAGAAAATGCGTGTTGAACGGTTTCTGAATGAATGGTACAATGAAAAAGATACCATCACTACTAAAACTTCGGGATCAACTGGCGAACCAAAAGAAATCACCTTAAAAAAATCGTCAATGGTGCTCTCTGCTCAACGCACCTTAGACCATTTCAATATCACACCAGGTTCAACTGCATTTCTTTGCTTGTCACCGGAAACCATTGGAGGAAAAATGATGATTGTGCGTGCTATCAAAGGAAAGTTACATCTATTCGTAGACGACAATTCCGCGATGCCAAGAATTCCAGACAATATAATCATTGACTTATGTGCCATGGTGCCCTTGCAATTGATGACTATTTTGAAAAAGAATCCAAAGCAGCTGGACACCATTCGAATCAATCTCATTGGTGGTGGTCCGATTTCAACGGCGGCCATCGATTTACTAAAAACCTACGGTCATACTGCCTATCACACCTTTGGCATGACAGAAACAATATCACACATCGCATTGCGTGCTATCGGACAGATCACAGAACCCTATTTTACGGTATTGCCATATGTGAACATCAATGTAAAGGATGATAAATTAATCATCGACGACCTTTTGCTTGAAAGTGGTCCAATCGTAACGAACGATTTCATCGTTAAAATAGATAATTCTCATTTTGAATGGAAAGGACGAGCCGATTTTGTGATTCTCAGCGGTGGAAAGAAATTTTATGCCGAAGAAATAGAATCGAAAATTCAAGACTTCATTCCTATTCCTTTTTTCATAACAGCCGTTGAGGATGATCATCTTGGACAACGTGTTGTTTTATGTCTAGAATCTGAAACACCTATTTCATACAGAAAAGAACAATTTTCAACCTACTTACCTATTCATCAGATTCCTAAAGAAGTCATTCACATAAATTCATTTGTTCGCAGCCAAAGCGGAAAAATCGACCGGATTTCTACCTTAGCATTAACCATTAATTGTGTCGCTGAAAAAATACTATAATCGACTTGGTCTATCCGAAACGGCAAACTCGGAAGATATTCGTCGTCAGTTTAGAAAACTGGCCATGAAATACCATCCCGACAAAAATCAATCTGAAGGATCGCAAGAAGAGTTTTTAAAAATTACCGAAGCGTATGAGGTATTAACAGGAAAGAAAAAAGTCCAAGAACCGCGTGATGTAATGAAGCCAAGTACTCATCGTGCGGAACAAAAGCAACGTGTACGTGAAGCGCGAAAACGCCATTACGAGCAAATCATTAAGGAACAAGAAGAAACAGAAGTATACTTTAAAGGACTTTTAAACAGTCGCGGTTGGAAAGTGATTACGGTCAATGCTCTCGTTGGGGCGATTCTCTCACTTTGCTTGTGTCTTGATTTATTCCTTCCTCATCATTATTCAGAAGACCGAATGACGCACTATGCTTTGAATGTATATTCATCCGGTCAAGCCATTGAGAAACATGTATCTTTGGTTAAAACTGCTAAAAATGAGGAATATTGGATTGAAGAATTGGACTTCCAATTTTACGGTCAATACCCTGACTTTTATGTGCAAAAATCTTGGATTTTTCAAGACCCTACCAACTTAGTGTCGATTCAACATGGGAAATTTGCTTTTTATACTGTGCACTATACCTATTTCTCCTTTTTCTACTTGCTGATTCCAGTTTTTCTCATTCCCGCCTTCACCTGGTATTATAAACGAAAAACAATCGCGTTCACGTTCTTATATTACTTAAGCCTTTACTTAAGTACAGGTTTAATGCTCTTATTTCTCACTTCAGATATGCATTGGCTGCATTTACTTACACTCGGATTTGTGTGAGTTACTTCTTCAAGGCACGATCCA
>CAMBMC010000307.1 GCA_945868555.1 Chitinophaga pinensis
GGTTTTGCTTCGTTCGTTCATCATTTGAGAAGCGAACAACTGCCTGTTCCCAAGTAATTTCATTGCGTTTCAACAATTGGTAACATGAATCCATCTTCAAGGACGCGATTTCGAGTTCTCGGCCACTAAATTCAGCGATAATCAAGATATGTTGGCAAATGTAGTCATCCCCCTTTCGGCTATTGAGTTTGACGATGTGGTAGCCGTATTCTGATTCGAAAATATCCGATATTTCACCTGGTTCCAAAGAAAATACAGCAGATTCAAATTGTGGGACCATCATGCCTCGGGATGCTTCAATTTTACCGCCTTGGGGCGCACTTCCTGGGTCCATGGAATGGATGCGTGCTTGGGTATCAAAACTCTTTCCACCTAAAACAGCTTTCCGAATCTCAGCCAATTTCTCATACGCCATTCGTTTATCTTCCTTGGTGATTTGAGGGAAAACAACGATTTGTTGGAAACTCAACAGTGAGTTAATGAGCGGAATGGAATCTGCAGGGATCATTGCGTAAAAATCTTGAACTTCCTTTGGTGTTACAGATATTGCAGAGGTGATTTGTCGTTCCATTTCATCTGCCAACAGTCGATCTTTAATGATGTCCCTGAACTCTTCTTTGATTTGTGACGCCGTTTTCCCGTAAAATTCTTCCATCTTTTCGCGACTTCCAAACTTCTCTTCAATGATTCTCAAACGGTTTTCCATCTCGGCATCAACTTGCTGATCTGAAATTTCTATGCTGTCTAATTTTGCCTGATTAATCAACAATTCTTGATACATCAATTCTTCCAAAATTTGACAATCGGTTTCTTTCGTGATTTCAACTCCACCTTGAAGCATTTGAACTTTCTGCGATTGAAGGTCGGAGAGGAGGATGATGTTGTCGCCTACTTGTGCAGCAATTTTGTCCACTACTTCAGGTTGTGCTGAAGCAGAAAACGAAGAACAAAAAAGCAATAAAAGACTAAGAGTGTATGTTGATTTCATGATTTTTCTTGACCTGTTGTATAAGTTGATTTTCTTTTTTTTCTCGAAGTTCGTTCATTCTTTCTGTTAGAATGAGTTCTCTAATTTGCGCATTTACAAAATCCAAAGGTGGGGGTGTATCTTTAAGTGTGTAATCGATGATATTGATGAAATAGGTGTATTGATCATCGGAAAAATAGGTTTTTGTGCGATTGAGTACCAAGTTATCACGATTTAATTTACCCAAGGGGATGTTCTTCGTCAATTCGGTGAAATAAATCCACTCCTCATCGTCGAAATAAAAATCTTCCGCGTAAAGTTTAATATAAGAATTTACTTTATCGAGGTCTTTATCATTTTTTAACACGAAGTGTTTTTTCAACCCTTCTTCGGGCTTTGACCCTTTGGGAATTTTAATAAACAAGGCTTTAACTAAGTAATCCTGCAATTTAAACTCACTCAGATGATTTTTATAATACATGTTGATTTCTGCCGCTGTGATGCTTGTATCGGTTTGTTTTCGGACCAATTGATCAATGAAATAGTAGCGGGACAATTCTCCCATGTACATGTCTGCTTTTAAGCGCGCGATTTCGGACAATTCTGGAGCTTTTTTCTCCAATTCGATGCGCATGGCTTCCAATTCACACCAATTGTTTAAGAATTTTACCCGATCAGCTTTGTTGCTGTAATTATAGCCAAGATGTTCCATAAGGATCCGCGCTTCCGATTCGGTCAATTCGTGATCGTCCACGGTGGCCACAATTTTCTCGTCCCTGCCACACGATGGAAGCAAGGATAAAAAAAACAGGCCGACGATCACGCCAGCCCGTTGAAAATGATATTTGATTTTATTGACCAACAGCGTAAAGTACCTGTTGATTGATTTCAATAGTGTGCTTTTTCATCAACTCCTGAATCCATTGCTGCTCAAGGAATGTTTGATAATCAGATGTCACAGACCCTTTGGCTTCAGAAAATTCTTTGTTTCCTGCAGGTAAGTTTTTGTTTACTTTGATGACATAGAATTTGCCATCCAACTCGTAAACTTTGTTGGCTCCCATCACCAAAGATTGTCCTTTCAGGAAGTTTGTTTGTGTGACATCAAACTTATTTGTTCGAACGCGAAGGTTCAATTCACTTTCTTTATTGATCACTTCCAACACGTGTTTTGAATTGATGGTGTCGTTCAAAATCATTTTGTACACCTCATTCGCTATTTTGAGATCAGCACATTCATACACCACCGCATCTACGCGATCACTCCACAAGTATTTAGAGCGGTTGTTGTCAAAATAAGCACGCAAACCAACGGTATCCTTCATGGCTTTGTTCCAAACTTTGTCGGTCATGATTTCGTACAACAAAATACCATCATGGTATTCTGTAATCAATGCTTTATATGCCGGGTATTTGTCCGCCAACTTAGATTCCTCGTAACCAATAATGGCTTCTTTTTCCCACGCTTTATATTGCATGGCAACAATTACTTCATTGACATCCTTGCGGATCCCACGGTAGTTTGATTCAAGATATCTTGCAAACTGTTGTTGAGTAAACGATTGTTTATCAATGGTAAATAGGGTTTTGTTTGATTTTAACGCGCTTGCATTCCATTTTCCAAGATAATACGTGGTGTCAAGGTTAGCAGTAAACCATTTCAGGCCTTTTGCGCTTTTGTTGGAATAGCCATAAGAGGCCTTCAATTTCAGCACGAAGGAATCTTGTGTGCGTTTTGAACGCTCGTCTTTATTCACCTTAGATTGCAATTCTTTTTTCATTGCATCGAATGATTTTACATCGGTCCAGTCCAAACGTTTAATGATGTGAAAACCATAATCTGTGCGAACAGGCGCGGAAAAGTCTCCACTGTTTTTCAATGCAAATGCTGCATCCTCAAATGCCGTAACCATGCGTGTCGTAGTTCCTGTTCCAAAAGGAGGCAATTCGCCATTTTTCTCTGCTGAACTTGGATCGTCTGAGTAGCTTTTTACAAGGTCTTCAAATTTTTCTCCTTTTTGAAGCTTTGCATAGATTTCATTGATTTTCTTCTCAGCGTTCAATACATCCTCTTCAGCTGCAGTTTTCCCAACAGCCACCATGATGTGGGCGGTTTTAATTGTTCCACGTGCCGAACGTTTATCGGTGACATTCACGATGTGATATCCATAGCGTGTACGGAAAGGCTCGGAAATGCTTCCAACAGGTGTGTTGTAAGCCATATCCTCAAACGGGTACACCATTTGAAAAGCTGTAAAATAACCAAGATCCCCACCATTATTCACAGCAGATGGGTCTTCTGAACCATTTTTGCCACGCGCAACAGAAGCGAAACTTTCCCCTTTCTCAATGCGCTTTTTCAAGCCCATGATGC
>CAMBMC010000308.1 GCA_945868555.1 Chitinophaga pinensis
TGGACGCTTCATTTGTACGCATGAGATCGAGATTTTCGCGAAGTGCTTTCTTGTCAATGGAAAACGTTTCGAGCAATGCACCATTTTCATTCAAATCGGCAATGACTTCGCACTGATTGGCTTTGATGGTGGTAAGTCCAAGTCGTTGAAGCCCTTGCTCTTTTAAATCGGCGGTCTTGCTGAAAAGTCGTTCTTTGATTCCATTCGCGTCGAGTTCAATGAGTGGGGAAACATCTTTTCGCAAATCGCAGTAAATCTTTGTGTTTGTTTGCGTTGGGTGATCCATGATGGGGTACACTACACCTAAAATATCGTTCTCTTTTCCGTAATTGGAGCTGATGTGAAAAAACGGTTTTTTTGTTTGACCAAGAGATTGAATGATTCCATGTAGGTAGGTGCTAAATACGCTTTTGTCGCGCAGTGAAAACACAAAATCAAAGAATGCAGGGTCGCCATCTTTAATTTTTTTAAGGATGAAAATGGTGGCTTCCACATCACTGAAGGCATCGTGCGCATGGGCATGCTCAGCGCCATTGGCTTTGGACAATTCCTCCAAACGAAAACTAGGCATGGGTTTTCCTGTGCGTGGATGAATATCAGCCTCTCCTGTTTCTCTGTTTTTAGCATCTGGGAAAGTCAAAAGATGAGGACGCATTACATAGGTTGCCAAAACCAGATGATAGACATCAAAACGAGAATTGTGATTGGCGTATTCACGTTCGTAGGGGTCAAACAAATTGCGGTAGGCCAAATTCCGTGTGAACTCATCATCAAAACGTATGCTGTTGTATCCCAATGTGCAGGTATGTGGGACTTTCATCTCATCCAGAATTCGTTTTGTGAAGCGATACTCATTCAGGACCTCGACATTGGCTTCGACGTTCCCTTTGGGTGGATGTTCGATTCCCGATTTGATGCGTTTGATTTTTTGTGGCGTAATCCCTGTGATCATCGCAGCAATGGGTGACGGAATGTTGTCAGGACTTTGTTCACAGAAAATATTCAAAGCACGATTGGGAAGAATGTTTAAATCTGCATCCGTACGAATACCCGCAAACTGTGACGCTTTCCCACCACGTGGTGTTGAATTAAATGTTTCATAGTCCATGAAAAGAAAGGAGAATTCTGGATGTAAATCACTCATTTATGATCGATTAAAGGGTTAAAATCCAAAGGGATATCTGAAGATCGAGGAGTGGTTTTATGGAAACAAAGATAATTGATTGTGATAGTTTTGGCAGTCATTGTTTCGTTTAATTTGAACAATTGAATCGATAGAAAATGAAATTGTAGGATGAGAGCCGTTAAAATAGTTCAAATGCTCCGTAAGCACTTCGGACACTCACTTTTGAATCCTTTTAATTTCCTAATTTTAACAAGCAGCATAGCTAACGCGCTAAAAAATAATTCCCTAGTATGAGCATCAAAATTCTCCACACCTCCGATTGGCATATCGGCAAAGAACTGCACAAAGTCGAATTGACCGAAGACATGGATCGGTTTTTCACTTGGTTAATTGAGTTTATTCGCGACAATCAGGTAGATGTTCTGCTGATGTCGGGTGACCTTTTTGACCAAGCCAATCCTACGCAACTGGACATGAAGCAATACTATGCCTTTTTGGAAAAAATGATTCCGCTGAAATGTCATATCGTATTGACCGGTGGAAATCACGATTCACCAGCCGTGTTGAATGCACCAAAAGACCTGCTTCAGTTGTTGAAAATTGATGTGGTGGGAGGCGCTCCTGAGAAGGTTGAGGAACTATTTGTAGAATATCAAAAGGATGATCAGTCTGTGGTGATTGCGGCGGTTCCTTTCCTGCGAGATCGAGATATTCGCAAGTCCGCTCCAGGGGAGACCTACAATGATAAAATCGAACAAATTCGCGATGGATTGAAGACCTATTTCGAAAATGTTAACACACATTATTCGGCAAATTATGAAGGTTTGCCCTTCGTGATCATGGGGCACTTGTATGCGCAAGGAGCTTCGGTATCTGAAAGTGAGCGTGATATTCAAATTGGTAATCAGGCGGGTGTGGATTCAAGCATTTTTGGTGACCAAGCAAATTATGTAGCTCTTGGTCACATTCATAAACCGCAAGAAGTGGGGCATCCCAATATTCGTTACAGCGGTTCTCCTATCCCGATGAGCTTTAGTGAGAAGAGCGACCAAAAGGAAATTGTACTTCTGGAATTTGAAGCGGGAACAATGACGCAAACACGGTATGACATTCCGATGAGCAGAAAACTTGTTCTTTTTGAAGATACCTTGGATCTAGTTCGGCAGAAAATTGCAGCTTACACCACGGACTCTCCCTTGACAGATTTGGCCGAAATCATTGTGCGTGAGAAAGAATTTAGCTTGAGTACGATGGAAGGATTGGAGGAATTGCGCACGGAGATGAATGTGCCTGGTTTGAAAATCGTAAAGTCTAAAGTGGAGTTTGAAAACATGCAAAAAGGCTTGTCGACATTGTTGTCTACGGGAACATTGTTGAGTGAACTTGAGCCAGAAGAGTTGTTTAAGAAACGCTTGGCATTGGAACCCAATGTGGACAATGAAGATGAATTGTTGAATGCCTTCCGTGAAATCATGGAGCAATTGGGTCAAAACGAAAATTAAGCTGAGATCGAACGATGAAAATTATAAGCATAAGACTAAAAAATATCAATTCGTTGAAAGACGAACATAAAATCGATTTCACTGAGGATCCATTGGCTTCTGCGGGACTTTTTGTCATCACAGGACCAACGGGCTCAGGGAAGTCAACCATCTTGGATGCCATTACCCTAGCACTTTACGGCCGAATTCCGAGAATTAAGCAAAAGGTCATCAACAGTAAGCTGGTCGAACAAGATGGGATCATTCTTACGAGACACACGAAAGATTGTTTTACCGAAGTGGTCTATGAGGTAAAAGGAAAACGTTACCGTTCGTCATGGACAATGGGACGCAACCGCAACAATAAACTCAATGACCGCAAGCAAGAGTTGTTCGACATCGAAGGGGATTGTATCCTTACAGATAAAAATGATGACGTCATCAAGAAAAATGAGGACATCATTGGCTTGAACTACGACCAGTTTGTCCAGTCATTGATTCTTGCCCAAGGAAAATTCGCGAAGTTGTTACAGGCCTCGCGTACTGATCGAAATGCCTTATTGGAGACCATTACCGGCACGGAGATTTACCGCGAAATTGGAAAACGTGCGTTTGACCGTTTCAGTAAAGCATACCGCGCTGTTGAGGATCATAAAATTTTGATGCAAGGCATTGAA
>CAMBMC010000309.1 GCA_945868555.1 Chitinophaga pinensis
CTGGGGAAACATAAATTTCCATACGATGTCCCATGTTGAAGACCTTGTACATTTCGGACCATTCCGTACCTGATTGTTCATGAATCAATTTGAACAGCGGTGGGACAGGGAAAAGTGCATCCTTGATGATGTGCACATCTTTTACGAAATGCAACACTTTAGTTTGCGCACCTCCCGAGCAATGGACCATACCATGAATATCTGCACGGTGTTGATCGAGTATTTTTTTGATTACTGGTGCGTAGGTTCTCGTCGGTGAAAGCACCAATTTACCAGCGTCCAATGGTGAACCGTCCACCGCATCGGTCAAGTCCATTTCTCCAGAATACACCAATGATTCCGGTACGGATGGATCGAAGCTTTCTGGAAATTCAGCGGCTAATTTTTTCGAAAACACATCGTGACGTGCCGAGGTGAGACCATTCGATCCCATTCCGCCATTGTATTCATTTTCGTATGTAGATTGACCAAACGAGGCTAGTCCGACAATCAAATCTCCAGGTTGAATGGTATGATTTGAAATGACATCTGCGCGCTTCATGCGGCAAACAACCGTAGAATCAACGATGATCGTGCGCACGAGGTCACCGACATCTGCCGTTTCTCCACCTGTTGAATGAATGCCTATGCCTTGTTCGCGAAGGGTATTCAATAGTTCTTCTGTTCCATTGATGATGGCAGAGATCACTTCGCCAGGCACAAGGTGCTTGTTACGACCAATCGTAGAAGAGAGAAGGATTTTATCCGTCGCTCCCACACAAAGCAGGTCGTCGATGTTCATGATCAGGGCATCCTGAGCAATTCCTTTCCACACGGATAAATCACCAGTGCGTTTCCAATACATGTAGGCCAAGGAAGACTTTGTTCCAGCACCATCGGCATGCATGACGATGCAGTAGTCCTCATCTCCCGAAAGATAGTCGGGTACAATCTTACAAAATGCCTGTGGGAACAAGCCTTTGTCGACATGCTTAATTGCATTGTGCACATCTTCCTTATCTGCGGAAACCCCTCGTAAATTGTAGCGCGTATCTGCCATGTATAATTCAAAGGGCAAAGATAGTGAGAATTGGAATAGTGAGAAATAAATTACGAATTTGGTGGCTGAGGTGCGCAGCATACTCGAAGCCACGAGTTACAAATGAATTACGAATTACGAGTTACGAATTACGAAGTGCGATCAAGTTTTTTGTCTTTTGTCCTTGAGCACAGCGGTCTATGTTCTATCAGCGCAGCGGTCCATTGTCCAATTACGAATTACGAGTTGGGGAAATGGTTGGCTCCGCCGAAGTAAGAACCAGTATTAGAATCTTGATGTCTTAACATCTTGATATCCAAAAGGTCCTTTGTCCTTTAGCGCAGCGGTCTATGTTCTATCAGCGCAGCGGTCCATTGTCCAATTACGAGTTACGAAGTGTGATCAAGTTTTTTGTTTTTTGTCTCAAAGCGCAGCGGTCCTTTGTCTATTGTCCTTTTCTACAGACAGCTCCACCAACTGAATCTGCAATTTGATCATGTTCAGGTTTTGGAGCACAAGAGAAAAACTGGTATTAGAGAAATTCAAGTTTTCCCATGACATCAATTCTGAATTTTTGTCATCCAAGGGAAAAGCATCCGCTGTGTTGAATAATTCAAGGACATCAAGGTTCTGTTTCTTGAGTAAGGAAGCAATTTCGTTTAATCCATCTTTTATTTCAATCAATGCTCGTTTGGGTTGCTGGGCGTTTGTGAAGAGGACTTTGTCGGATTGATTTAGATCACTGCCATAGATTCTGCAAATTTCTGTCTCGCTTAGGTTGCGGTGTTCTTTCGGTAAGGACTGAATCAACTTCTTTTTGAGCGCGTCAATTTGAATAGAAAGTGCTTCACATTTATTCTTTGTTTCCGAATTTCCTTTCGCGCCCTTCGATGTGTTTAACTGCTCAGCAAATGAAACTGTCGCTAAAACCCGTTCATTAGAAAGTGACTGGGTTTCATCCGACCATTTACTGTTTCTCAAAGCTGTAAGGGCGAACAACATTCCACCAGCAACGAGAATCAGTATAGATGAAATGATGGTGTTGACTTTTGTTTCAGCATTGCGGATCCCGGTAAAGAAAAAGAGGGGAAGGAAAACAAAAAGTAAGATGCCTAAGCAGGAAAGCCAAAGGATATTTGCATAAGGCCAATGCATCAACTTAAATAGGGTAGACATGCTGAATAAAAACCCAAAAACTGTTGCTACACCAATGATTGATTTTTGGCTGCGTAAATTGACTTCACGCGTTTTGAATAAAAATAAAATGGGTAGAAATAGAAAACTGAAAACCAAAATTGAAGAAAGAATTAAAAAGGCAGCTCCAGGCCAGTGCATTAATTTAAATAGGGCACCTGTTGAGAAGCAAATCGCAGTAAATGCGGCGCTTCGAATCATTACATTTTTCATGGCATAATAATTTTTAAATGTGAGTACTAATTTTGTCTCCTCCTGAATTTCTTCCAGGTTTCGACGGTAAAAGCGTGGGATAATGCGTGTGTAGAATTCATCAAACTGATCGTCTTCAGTCATCTCCTCTTCCATGACACAGCAAATATGATCCACCAACGACAAGCGCAATTCCTCCATGTCAATCCCATTGCGCAATAGGTCGTCATGGATAAACTGCACTTGTTTTTCGCTTAGCGCAATCATGCTTCTCCTGCCCTAGGTTGCAAGTCAAGTAAAATGCGCATGGTCGCAATAAATTCGGAAAACTCAGTTACTTTCTCTTGAGCTACGGACTTTCCTGAGGGAGTAATTGTATAGTATTTACGGAGGCGATTTCCTACATTCACCACCTCAGTTGTCAAAATTCCCTGTGCCTCTAGCGCATGCAATGTAGGATACAATGCACCTTCGGTCAATTGAATTTTTCCACCTGTGAGATTTTTTACCTTTTGCGTAATCTCATACCCATACATCTTTTTCTCATCAGTCAGCAAGGCCAAAATGATTGTCTTTAGTGTTCCTTTGATCAGTTCGGACGAATACATAAACGTGTTGTTTATACAAAGGTAACAAATATACCTAAGAAAATTATGTATTGTGAAAATAAAGTGAAAATATATTTGAGATGGTCTCGGTTATAATTCTAGATTTTCACGAGAATGGAACATGGAACAAGGAGCATGGATTGATCTTTATTCTATCAGCCGAAAATCTTAACATCTTAGAATCTTGACATCTATTTTAGAACATAGATCGCTTCGCTGATGGAGCATAGAACATGGATTTAGTCTATTGTCCTTTGTCC
>CAMBMC010000310.1 GCA_945868555.1 Chitinophaga pinensis
AAAGGGGCATATTCTTACAGCACTGTCGATATGGGAGATGCTAGAGAAATTGTGGCTCAATCAATCAACAAAAAACTATATTTTGCCGGTGAAGCCATGAATATCAGCGGACATCATCAAACAGTACAAGGTGCTGTTGAAACGGGTTATAGAGAAGTCATCAAGATTCTAAACGACGTGGTAAAATGAGAAAAATCGTCCTCTTCAGTTTCTTGCTATTCAGGTGTTTGAGCTCATCCGCTCAAGAATTCAAGATGGATGCGTCCTATGCATACATGTATTCAAGCCAATTGGACAAGGCCATTCAAACCTATAATTTTACCCGACCAGAACTGACCGAGAAACAGCCACTTCTAACGAACGGAATAAATGCTTCTGTTTCTTATATTTTTCGAAATGACAAGCCTCTTAAGCATGGAATAAATTTATCTTATGCGTATTTCCAGAGTTGGGTAGAAAATAAAAATTTCAGCAATCAACTCAATCTACATGTTGCCAATCTCGGCTACCTTCTTCATTACGAGAATCCTGAAAAGTGCAAAGGATTTTATTCCGATTTGATTGTTTCGGCAACGTCAAGTCTTTTGTACAGAGTTTTAAATGATGAACCTTTTTTTTATGATGAAACCCTATCGAAATCATTTGGAATTGGTGGTGCGGTCCAGTTAAAATTGGGGTACTCTTTTCGATTGAATAACAAATGTTACCTGTCACCATTTCTCTCTGTCGCCTGCTCGCCTTATCTATTTTCTCCAAATAATGAAGCGGTAATCAATCAAACCAAAGGACTCGTTTGTAGAAATTGGACAGAAATTTTAACGGCACAATTCGGTTTGGCTTTTCATGTAAGCCGATAAAAAAAAGATGAATGCTTGCCCGTTAACATCAACGAAGATATGCTTTCATGCGCTGAAGATTTGTCTTGGCTAATTCAATCAAACATGAGTTTATCAAATTCTAAATTGAATTTAAAGTCCCAATATTCGGTAAGTATTGTAAAAGAAGAGTAAAAAGATATCAAGTCGAATCCTAAGTCTTCCGCTTCTTTTTCTTCGCAGCAGGGAAGAGTATGTTATTCAAGATCAAACGATACCCCGGGGAATTGGGGTGCAAACTTAAATCTGTTGGTGGATCACCTACCTTGTGCTCATAATCTTCGGGATCATGTCCGCCATAGAAGGTCCAAGTGCCTTGACCAAGTTCTCCGTGAATGTAACGCGCAGTGCCTATGGATTTGTTTTCCCCCATCACCAAGACATGCGGCTTGACCAAATCCTTGCGGAAGTCTGTAGTTTGTCCCATAAAGCCATCAATCACATCGGTATGACATTGCGTAAGCATCGTAGGAACAACATCCCATTTCGCGGAAAATTCAAAGAGCGTAAATTTATCTGTTGCCTCTGTCAAGCGCGAGCTGCGGTGAATGTCCGTTCCATCGATATTGGAATATTCATAGACCATTGGATCGCGTTCCAACTTGAAATTTTCAAAAGCAAAGGCATTCTCGTATTTCAATTTGTCCTGTGCCCTAGGATCTGAAGGGTCACCATCAAACATGGATTCACAGACATCCGTTTCCATCGCCGCCAAAGCAATGTCGAAGCTGTCGGTTCCACTGCACATGGTGAAAAGAAATCCTCCGCCAATCACAAAGTTCTTAATGTTGGAGGCTACGGCGCGCTTCAGTTCAGACACTTTGTTGAATCCTAACATTTCTGCATCCGCCTCGGATTGGGCCACTTGTTCCTTGTACCACGGATAGGAGCGATAAGCGGAATAGAATTTCCCATATTGACCAGTAAAATCTTCGTGATGAAGGTGCAACCAATCGTATTTTGGGAGGACGCCCATCACAATCGCTGAGTCGTAGATCTCGTCGTAAGGTATCTCTGCGTATTTCAAAACGAGCGTCACGGCATCATCCCACGGTTGCTTGCCCTTTGGTGTATATACGGCAATTTTTGGCGCTTTTTCCAATTGCACCACCTCCATGTTTTCTTCCGGGTTGGCAATTAACGAGCGAATCTGATTGGCTTGTCCATCGGCCAGAATTTCATAACGAATGTTGCGCACCACCAATTCTTCTTCCAAGGTGCGAAGATGGGGCAGGAGAAAGGAGCCGCCGCGGTAGTTGAGCAACCACTCAATGGTGATGTTGTTTTCCAAGCAGTAATACGCCAAGCCATAGGCCTTTAAATGGTCGGTTTGACCATCATCCATGGGGATAATGATTTGCGTGGACCGTGCATGAAACACGAACAAAAAGGCAAAGAATACATGGAGGATATAACGCATTGCTGAATTACAATTTAGAATGGAGTGTCGTCGTTCTCGCGATCAAAACTCTGAAAATCTTCGTTGATGGTGTTCATTTTACTAGGTACCGTATAGCTTGCCGGTGCAGGATCGTCGAATTCTGTATTTGCTCCCATATTGGTATGAGCAGGTACATTCGCATCTTCGTTGTACGTTTCGATGTTGTCGAAACGTGCATATTCACCGATGAAGCGCAGTCGAACCTTGTCCAAGGCCCCATTTCTGTGCTTCGCCACAATGATTTCGCCAATTCCTTGGTTGGAATTTCCGTCTTCGTCTTGTGTCAACCCATAATATTCTGGACGATAAATGAACGAAACGATATCTGCATCCTGCTCAATTGCTCCCGATTCACGCAAGTCAGAAAGTACGGGACGTTTATCACCCCCACGAGTTTCTACAGAACGACTCAACTGCGATAAAGCTATGATTGGGATATTGAGTTCCTTTGCAATTTCTTTGATCGAACGAGAGATGGCTGAGATTTCCTGTTCGCGGTTTCCTGCGCCTTTTGCGCCACCTGCGGTCATTAGTTGCAAGTAATCGATGATCACCAAGTCAATGTTGTGCTGCATTTTTAGGCGTCGACATTTTGCGCGCAAGTCGAAAATACTGATTCCTGGTGTGTCATCGATGTAAATTGGAGCAGTTGCCAATTTGCTGATGCGCGAGTGCAATTGTTGGAATTCATGGTCACGCAAATCTCCCCTTCTCAATTTTTCCGCACTGATGCGTGCTTCACTAGCAATCAGACGTTTTACCAACTGCACCGAAGACATTTCAAGAGAGAAAATCGCCACGCCACGACCGTGGTCAACCGCAGTGTTGCGCGCCATGGAAAGTACAAAGGCCGTTTTTCCCATCGCTGGACGTGCGGCAATCACGATCATATCTGAACGCTGCCATGGTCAAAAACGATCACGCCCACTCCAGCCAGTCGGGCTACGGCCAAT
>CAMBMC010000311.1 GCA_945868555.1 Chitinophaga pinensis
AAGCAAACACTTACCTCATCCAAAAGGGTGTTAAAGGGATTGACTGGTAAAGTCGAAAAATCTTTCAAGAATCTGTATCTTTGGCCCACATGGAATTGAAGAATGACTTGATTCTCCGTGCAGCGCGAGGAGAAAATATCGAACGGTACCCCGTATGGTTAATGCGTCAGGCTGGTAGAATCTTGCCGGAGTATCGTGCTGTACGAGCTAAATTATCTGGATTTAAAGAGTTGGTGGAGACGCCTGAATTTGCCGCTGAAGTAACGATTCAGCCGGTGGACTTGTTGGATGTGGATGCAGCAATTATCTTTTCAGATATTTTGGTGGTTCCCGAAGCTATGGGCTTGGAATACCAGATGCTAGAAAAGAGCGGTCCTTGGTTTGAAAAAACCATCCGTAGCCGTGAAGGTCTTATGTATGCTGATGCGAACATTGATGTGCACGATCGCTTAGGATATGTGCTCGATGCAATTAAGTTGACAAAGAAAGAACTCAACGGCCGTGTTCCGCTGATCGGCTTTGCTGGCGCACCATGGACGATTTTTTGCTACATGGTCGAAGGCAGAGGGTCAAAGACCTTCTCTGAATCTCGAAAATTATTATATACGGATCCTGAATTGGCACATGAGTTGCTAGGGCGCATCACACAAGTGACAATCAGCTATCTGAAAGCACAAATCGAAGCAGGAGCCGACATGGTTCAGGTATTCGATTCGTGGGCCGGAATATTGGGAACTGAACAATACGCTGAATTTGGATTGAAATACATGGCACAAATCGCCGATGCGATAACAGAAGTTCCGATCACGATTTTTTCGAAAGGAGCTATTACCTCTGTTCCCGCTCTTGCGAAATTGAACTGCAACACCATTGGATTGGATTGGAACATGGATGTTTCGGAAATCCGCAATTTTATTGGTGAATCACGCACGCTTCAAGGCAATTTAGACCCTTGCGCCTTGTATTCAAGCCATTCAGAAGTGGAAAAGAGAACAATAAAAATGTTAGATTCGTTCATAAGTAAAAGACATATTGTAAATTTGGGGCATGGTGTTTATCCTGATATCGACCCCGAAAAGGTGAAAACATTCATTAAAACTGTGAAAGACTATGAAATGCGTTAACATCAAAACTGGAAAAATTGCTGCGTTTTTTACGGCAGCGCTCGTATGCGGTCAATTGACTGCTCAATCTGTGAATCTTGTTCCGAACGGAAGTTTTGAGGCAACAACGGGTAAGGTGAAAAAAGTAGGTGCCATAGATGAGGTAACTGGTTGGACTTCACCCACCGGAGCAAAAGCGGATGTGTTTTTACCGAATAAATTGCTTACAATCAATGTTCCTGAGAACATGTTTGGTAAGGAGGTAGCAAAAGAAGGATCAAATTATGTGGGAATTGTTGCTTATTCTTACAATGACAAAGTACCTCGTTCTTATGCTATGGTGAAATTGGATACGCCTTTAAAAAAAGGAGTGCGTTATTGTGTGACCTTCAATGTGTCATTGGCTGAAGCCTCAAAGTATGCTTGCAATCAATTGGGTGCTAATTTTTCGAATAAGCCATTTGCTACTGAAACGAAAACATCAATCATCGATGCGGCTCATGTTCAGCACCGAGACAATAAGATTATCAATGCAACGTACAATTGGGAAAAAATTTGTGGCGTATATGAAGCAAAAGGTGGGGAGAAATATTTGACGATTGGAAACTTCATTAAAAATGAAAATGTAAAAACAGAAACAAATAAGAAGCCGAAGGAAATGAAAGTTGAACAAGCACTTTCAGCGTATTACTTCTTAGACGATGTATCTGTTGTGATGATGGATGCATCTGCAGAGTGTTCTTGTGCAGGCGACGAACCGAAAAATGAGTATTCAACGACGGTTTTCCAAAAGTCGGTTATCGTAAATAGCAAAATGACACCAGCGCAAGTGGTGAACGCACAACAAACATTCTTTGCCTTTGGTAAAGCAAACTTTTCGCCAGAAGGAAAAGCCATGTTGGATGTGATCGTCGCTAAGTTGTCTGAAAATCCGACCATGAAACTCGAAGTGATAGGTCACAGCGATGCGATGGAAGATTCTGTGGGGGTAGAGAAAACGCTATATTCTGGAATGGCTGAAAAACGAGTAGATGCTGTAATTGCCTATTTGAAAGGAAAAGGTATTGATCCGAATCGACTTATTTCTGTTGTAGAAAATAGTGCAATACCGAATGATGAAATTTCTGAGGCGGATGATCAAGATCTCCAGATGGCTAAGAATCGACGTGTGACCTTTAGAGCGCTGTAATCGATAAAAAGATAATTTTAAAAGTCCACTTCGGTGGACTTTTTTCGTTTACAGGAAATGTTGAAGTGCCTCATACACTTCATGGGTCGGTAAGCCTACAACATTGTTGTACGAACCCTCGATACGAACTATTGCCGCATGACCAATCCATTCTTGAATCCCGTAGCCCCCAGCTTTGTCGAATGGTTTGAATTCTTGAATGTAAAAATCAATTTCATCGGAAGACAATTCTTTAAAAAGAACTGTAGTCACTGCAGAAAAAGAGTGGATTTTCTGTGTTGAGGCAATGCACACCCCTGTAATGACTTTATGTGATCGATTGGATAGCGTCTGAAGCATTTCTCTCGCTTCTGCGGCATTTTTCGGCTTGTTTAATATCATATTATCAACAACAACTGTGGTGTCTGCACAGATAAGCACCGCATCTTCTTCCAAATTTTCTAAAAGGGCTTCTAGTTTTTTCGTTGCTACAAACAACGCGACTTCATCACTTGGTAATTCTGATGGAAATGATTCGTCTGTATCTTTGGTGCGCACCTCAAAGGAAAATCCAGCAGCACTGAGCAACTCTTTGCGTCGTGGTGACGCTGATCCTAAAATGATTTTCATGAATACAGGTAAGCGATATAGAATGTGGCAAGCACCCCGCAGAGCATCGAGATTTTAATCAAAGCGTCGTAAAGCTTTAGTTGCATTTTCTTTTGAATGAGCATCAAGAGAATCACGCATAAATTCAAGAATGCAGCCACTGCAAAAGGAAGAGAAGCCTTGAAAAACGAGGTGCTTTGTACGAGGGTATCCAACTCTAATACAGATATCCATACATATAAAATTGGAAGGGCAAGAAGCAGTGCCATGACAATTTTTAGTGACTTTGATTCACCAATAACCATGGGTAAAGATTTAACATAAATCAGCTGATCTCCAGCAACATCCTGTGCGTCTTTAACAATTTCTCGTGCAAGATTTTGAACGAA
>CAMBMC010000312.1 GCA_945868555.1 Chitinophaga pinensis
GGCAAATGAGGACAAGCGGCACACAGGGCTTGCACGTAGCGCTCGGTAGAAGGACCAAACGCTTGGCGACGCAGCGTCAGTCCGGGGTCTCAAAATCAAAACAAGAATCATCATCAAAACTCTCATTGTAACATCGGATCTCGAGCACCTCCTGTCCGGGGAAAATGTCTAAGGAAATTCCACGATTGTATTTAAATGAATTTCTGGATTTAACCCCTTTCGGTCCGTGGATCATTTTGTAAAATACACCAGCCGCTTTGCCTTTATTCATGCCATTGAAAAAGCGACCTTGGTCATGCAAGAGATCTAAAATTGCATTGATGTCAGAGGAACTAAAAGCATGGCTAAAATCGTTCAAGAGATCCGAATTCATTCCCATTTCTTCTTCGCTAAATTTTTGAATAAGGTTTTTTCTCACGGTGCACTAATTTAAAAGGTTGGTGACCCATTGACAAAGGACATGCCATGATAAATAGCTCAATGAATAGGTATGTAATCGATTAAATGTATATCAATTACACTATATTTATATCAAATTTTGATTTATGAAAACCTTAGTCTCCTGGCACGCTTACAACAATGATTTTTACCAAGGAAAAGTGATTGAAGAAGGCCCAACGGTCGGATTTCATGACCATTTCTACAAGCACGATCGGCATATTCTCCTGTCAACAGGATATTCACAAGAAGATGATTTAAGGGTCTTGCATTTGCGTACTTTTTTAATCAAACGGTTTCCAAATCGAGTGATTGAAATTTGCTACATGGACATCAAGGATGTGATCAATCAAAGTGAGATTCGTGCTAAAATTGACCCCTTTCTTGTGTCTTTGGGTGAGGACGAGATCGACATTTTTGTATCACCGGGAACGCCTGCCATGCAAATCGCTTGGCACTTGAGTCACATGAGTTTGAATTTACGAACTACACTTTATCAAACGCGTGCCGCTTTGCACACGCTAAAGAAGGACAAGCCTGAGTTGATAAAAATTAATCTTGAAAGGTCTGCACTGCCAGTCACAGCGATCTATACACAGGAGAATGTCAAGCGTACTTCCGCTGCCAATGAGGATTATTTTATTACACCTACCATTCAGAAAATTTATGACAATGCTCTTAAAGTCGCGCAAACAGATCAAGTTACGGTAATGATTTTGGGCGCAAGTGGAACGGGAAAAGAAAATCTTGCGAAGTACATCCACTCCAACTCGGTCCGAACCGATAAACCGTATGTGCCAATCAACTGCTCTGCATTTAGCGATAGTTTGCTGGAGTCTCGATTATTTGGCTATAAAAAAGGGGCATTTACCGGTGCGGACAAGGATACCGCTGGATTGTTTGAGTTGGCGAATGAGGGAACGATTTTCCTTGATGAAATTGGAGACATTTCGCCCTATATGCAGCAAGCGCTCTTGCGCGTTTTGCAGGAAAAGGAAATTATGCCACTTGGCGGAAAGGCAAAAAAAGTAAATGTTCGCGTGATTGCCGCAACAAACCAACAATTGGTGAAATTGTGCGAGGAAGGTAGGTTTCGTTGGGATTTATATTATCGTTTGTCGGTGGTCGAATTGGATATTCCAACACTCATTCAGCGCGGGAGAGCAGATCTCAAGCAGATGATTGAACATTTCATCACTCAAAAAAAGAAGGAACTCAGACGTTCTAAAAAATTGGTAGTTGAGCGTGAAGCCATGGACGTGTTGATGAACTACTCGTATCCTGGAAATATCCGTGAACTCGAAAACATCATTGCGCGCTTGTATGTCTTCAATGAAGAACGGGTTGCTGTCGATGTTTTGCCCAAGCGCTTGTTCCAAGATTCGATCAATAAACCGATGAACTGGGATTACATCGAACGGGAACACATTGTCAGGGTCTTGAAACATTTTGAGGGCAATAAACGACAAACAGCCCTTGCGATAGGTTGGGCGATCAATACGCTTGTTGCGAAGATGGAGAAATATGGGGTGGGGTGATGGAGCATAGACCGCTTCGCTGATGGAGCATAGAACATGGATCGAGTCCTTTGTCCTTCGGAGCTCAAAGAGCGAAGGAGTGCCTTTTGTCAACATGAGAAAATCTGGAAAGGTTCGAAGCATAATCTAGTCCTCCTAAAATCTCAACACCTTAGATTCTTGACGTCTTTTTCAAAAGATAGGCCGTCTTTGGCTGATGGAATAATCAAATCCATCTTCTATGCTCCATGTTCTATGTTCCAAAATGAACTTCAAGATTTTCACCCGAAACATCATTTTTCAGTAAATAAAAATAGGTTGACATGGTATTCTTGATCCGTGTAATCTGCGTAAACCTGAATCGCTTCTTTGTCTCTAAAATCGCAGTTGATGAGATAATTGGATGGGAAACTTGCTCGGTCACTTTCGATAAAAATATGTTTCACCACTTTGGTTTGCGGATCATAAAAAAGCACTTCAAAAATGCGCATTTCTGGTAAGTAAATATCGTAGGTGGTCTTGTCGCGTGTCACGATCGATAAATCATAACTGACGAATGGTGTACCGAAGACGCGCTTGCCATTGACCCATTGAAATGGATGTTCGTAACAATAAAACCAAACATCGCTTCCGAAGACAGTATTGATGGTGAATCGATTCACGTGCTGACCATAAGCAGCGGTAGAAAAAAGTAGAAAAAAAAGTAATGTTCTCATGGGGATAACGTTTGGTTTGTACTCAATAGACAGTCTCGCGCTGCAACATGAATTCAATGAAACAATGAGATAAAAGTAACAGACCTTTCGTACCTTGCAAGGTTGCAGCGCATTTTAATACGAAGGTCTTGTTGAAAATTAAGAATGCTTACTTTTGTGTAAAAATTACGCTTAATGCCGATTCGACAAAATATACTCATCGCAGTAGATGCCGTGGTCTTTGGATACATGAACGCGAACTTACACGTGTTGTTGGTGAAACGAAAAGGTTCAACTTTTCACAAGGAATGGGCCTTGGTAGGTGGCTTTGTTCTGGATGATGAGCCGCTGACAACGGCTGTGAAACGTGAATTGAAGGAGGAGACAGGTGTTCAGCTGGATTATCTGGAGCAATTGTACACCTTTGGAGATACCGTTGATCGAGATCCACGCAGTAGAGTCATCTCTGTCGCATATTTTGGGTTGATCGATTCATCGAAGATTGTTCCCATTGGCGATACGGATGCCATGGATGCAAAATGGTATCCCATCAATGAATTAC
>CAMBMC010000313.1 GCA_945868555.1 Chitinophaga pinensis
GAACAGCCCTAGCGATTCTGTTGCCGCTTCAACCTCATTTTTTGACCCCACAGGAACTGCAGACCGCTGGTTGATCACTCCAGCACTTGATTTAGGTGCTTATGGAAATTACATTGAATGGTCAGCACGTTCTCAAGATGCTTCATTTCCAGATTCATACCGTGTTCTTTTGTCAACAACAGACAATGCATTGGCTAGTTTCACGGACACCTTAGGAACAATAGGTGGAGAATTTGTGGAATGGACGGATCGTTTTGTTAATTTGAGCACGCAAGGATATGTCAATCAAACTGTTTTTATTGCTTTTGTCAATATTACAGAAAATGGCTTCAAGCTCTATATCGATGACATTCATGCGTGGAAAGAAGACCCGGTTTCGGTCAATGAACTTGTAAAGACTTCATTCTATATATTTCCCAATCCAGCAAGTGAATCAATTCATATCGGAGTTGATCAAGGATTTGTTCGCGCTGAAATTTATGCCACGGACGGAAGCTTAATGTTAAGTTCTACAGCGACTGACATTCAAATTCAATCATTGCCGCATGGAGTTCACATCGTACGTGTTTATACAAATCAAGGAGTTAGCACGCAACGCTTTATTAAACTTTAGATTTCCGGAAAAGGAATCAATACAAGTGAATACTTGAATGCTGATTTTTTCATCGGAACCAGTTCGATGCGTGTATCGTTCATGTTCTTGATTGTAAAATCCCACCGTTCACTTTTAAAGAAAATACTCAAAGAACCTTCTTCGGAATATATGGAATATTCTCCCTTTCTTCCTTGAATCTCCCCCAATGATTTCATGGATTGAAACATACAAACTCCCGAGTCATAGAAAACGATGACGTCCTTGTCTGTATTTTCAATGGGTGCATAATTTTTTCCGTTTGTGATGACTTCGTCGATCATCCAAACCTTACTTCCATTGTCGTGAAAAATAGGTCCAAACGGGACTTTCTTCAAGGAAACACCTGTCGAACAGGCGCTTAAAACAAGTAGGATAAATGTAAAGCAAAGCTTCATGTTTATAGAATCATTTGATTCTTAATCAATGTATTGCGGATATCATTAGATACAGAATCTTTGAACTCAGGTTTAATGCGTTGTCTCCAAGTAGCGCCTTCAATCAACTCACAGGATTTAAAGTTGTACTTCCCTTTATTCCATTGAAAAATACAATTGTAAAAGATAATTTCCCCTTCAATATTGTCGTTAAATCGGAGAATCAAGTCATTGTAGCCACTTTTATTCTTTTGAAATCCAATCAAATTGGCAACAAATGTATTGGCTTTCACCAACTCCCCTCTTTCACGAATCAAGACAACAGATCTTCTCAGGTTTATGCCACCAACCATTGCTTTGATCTGAACGATAAACGCATTTTCAACTGGTACAACGTCTGAAATAGAAAGCACTCGAAAAAAACGTGGAGAACATGCTGGTTCCATATAGTTGCTTGTATCTTTCTGAAACTCCTTGCAAATCTGCAATTCCTTCAACAAGGCCAAGTGTCGCTGATCCGTAAAATTATCCTCATTAAAAAGTGTTTGAACTCCGACAATTGTCTTCGGCTCATCCTTTTTCACTTTATCTTGTTCTTCTGAATTGTTGCATGAAAACACGACAGCTGATAGTAAACTAAAAATCAATAACCTTCTCATAATGTGCTCTATAATTCTATTTTTAATCCTCGTTACACTGGGAATACCGTTCCGGCATAATACATTGCAGCATTGAAATAATCTGAATTGATCCCTGTAACAATGGAATTCGACTCAAACCACTCCAACATCAACTCGGTCGGCATATTCCCTGTAAGTTCATCTTTGGCCATCGGGCATCCTCCAAAACCTTTGATCGCTCCGTCGAAGCGTCTGCAACCAGATTGGTAAGCAGCTTCGGTCAACGATTTCGCATTTTCTCTCAAGGTGTGAAGGTGTGCTCCAATTTCAACCATTGGCAATTCAATGATACTCGTTTCAAATACCGACTTAACAAGCTCAGGTGTTGCTGCCCCTATCGTATCAGACAAGGCGAGGATTGATATACCATAGCGTTCGTGCAGCAAACTCCCCCACTCGACAATGGTTTCAGGGCTCCATTCGTCACCATAAGGATTGCCAAAGCCCATGGATAGGTAAACGACAAGTTTCTTATTTTTTAGAAGGCAGATTTTGGTAATTTCTTCAATTCTCAACAATGATTCTTCCCGTGTGGAATTGGTGTTTCGCTGCTGAAATGTTTCTGAGATGGAAAATGGAAACCCAAGAACTGCAATTTCATCAAAAGCACTGGCGTCTTCAGCGCCTCGTTCATTGGCGACAATGGCCAGCAATGACGTTTTATCCGTTAAGTCCAACTTCGACAAAACATCAGCTGTATCGCGCATTTGCGGGATTGCTTTCGGGGAAACGAAGCTTCCAAAATCAACCGTATCAAAGCCGCATTTAAGTATCCGATTGATATAACCTGCTTTTACGTCTGTGGGAATAAAGTCGTGAATGCCTTGCATCGCATCTCTTGGACATTCCACTAATTTTACGTCATTCATCTTATACTGTGGTTTTGTGAATCAACGCTTTGTTGATACGCTTAATCAATCCGGGACCTTCGTAGATGAATCCCGTATACAATTGAACAAGGGATGCACCTGCCTCCAATTTTTCAATGGCATCTTCCGGTGAGTGAATCCCTCCCACTCCAATGATCGGGAATTTCCCTTTCGAATGTGTGTGTAAATAGCGAATCACTTCGGTTGAATGTTTAGTCAATGGTTTTCCAGATAATCCACCTGCGCCTATTTCTTCCAATGCTTTCTTGCTCTCCAGCAAGCCCTCGCGTTGAATTGTTGTGTTCGTGGCGATTACACCATCTATTTCGGTTTCTAAAACAATCTCGATAATGTCATCCAATTGTTCTGTACTAAGATCGGGTGCTATTTTCAAAAGAATTGGCCGTTGAATAGTTTTCTTTTTGTTTCGGTTTTTCAATTCCGAAAGCAAAGCCATTAAAGGTTCTTTTTCTTGAAGTGCTCTTAAATTCGGCGTATTTGGCGAAGATACATTCACTACGAAATAGTCCACATGGTCATGAAGGCCTTCAAAGGCTTTCACATAATCATCAACTGCATTTTCATTGTCCGTAATCTTGTTTTTTCCAATATTCCCACCAATGAGCACATTGGTCTTTCGTTTTTTCAGATTTA
>CAMBMC010000314.1 GCA_945868555.1 Chitinophaga pinensis
ATTCAGCGGACTCAAGAGTTTGGGGCTTTGTGCCAGAAGATCATATCGTTGGAAAAGCTTCCATGGTGTGGTTCTCTAAAAGCCCATACATTGGTATTCGTTGGGAGCGCTTGTTTAAATTCATTCGCTAGTGAATCCTGTGTTTCCAATAGCTTATTTTGGAAGCATTGCCTATTTTCGAGAACTTGTTCGTGCACAAAAGGTGCTCATTGAAGCGAAGGAGCATTTCGTAAAGCAATCTGTGCGCACGCGTTGTGATATCTTGGTGTCCAATGGAATCCGGCATTTATCCGTTCCCGTCATCAAGAAAAATGGGAATAAAACGGTCATGGAAGACATTGAAATTTCTTTCACCGACAACTGGCAAAACGACCATTGGCGAACCATTGAAAGTGCCTACTCTTCTGCTCCATTTTTTGAGCACTATGGCGAGGAATTGAAAGCACTCATCTTTTCCGAGGAGGAAAACTTAATGCGTTTTAATGAAAAAATTACCAATACGGTCTTAGCATGGATGTCCATTGATTTCATCTCCTTGGATTATACAATTGAATATGCTCAAAGTGAATCAGATTTTAGGGCCTTCCCTTTTGACGATCGATTGAACACTAAAAAATACACCCAAGTTTTTGAAGCTGAAAATGGATTTATTCCGAATCTTTCCATCCTCGATCTTATCATGAACGAAGGTCCGATGGCGAGAAGATGGTTGCTGTCTGAAAACTGAACTTATTCCTCAATTGTGGGTGCATCGCCATCAAGGACACGTGACGTTCCAAATTCGTAAGGCAAACGTTCTTTGTACAAGAACCGTTTTTGATCGGATTCAAAAGGACGATAGACGTAATAGACATGATTGTTGGATACCTGTACTTTGTCGATGTATCTATACTCCAATTTCACTTTCTCCGTAATTTGTCCGCTTGTTAAATCGACCAATCCGAGATAGGTATAGCCTGCTCGATCAAACACGGCATAGACCTGTCCAGTGACTCGATCTTGAATCAATTGACGCTTCCACCCTGTCACTTTGGGTTGATAATGGTGATAAATGGCTACACTGTCTAAGCGATTTCCTTGCACATCAAAATGAAACAACAAGTCCTTGTAATAATCGAAAACGAAGACAGAATCGTTCCTGTAAAATAGCGGTGCATACACTTCTTTGTAATAGAGGGACTGTGTAAAATAATTGGCTCCGACCCACACTTCAGCATCGATGCCTGTAGCATTCTCTTGCTCCTTGGCCCAAAGTTTCGTGCGAACATCTGCCCACTTGTATTCAGAACGGTACAACTCCATCATCAAATCATCCTGAACATCAATGATTTTCGAATAGGTCGAATCGTATTGGTCAAAGGTGAAATAGGTAAATGCCGGATAGACATCACTGTAATTGGAAAAGAACATTTTTGAATGTACGGTGTCCACAATTGGCGCTACGTATTTCAGGAAATAGGATTTCTCGAGCGATGCCACCCCCACTTGCTTCTCATTCACCAGTAGCCCAAATACATTGTCCTGACATACCACGTGTGCATTGCCACGGTAGTCGCGTGTCAGCTCCTCTGCCCTTCCTGGAACACGAAACGAATTCAAGATAGACAATCCATCGTAGAGTAAAAGCTCACTGCCCTTTTTCAAATTCTTCGGATAGGTCAGCAACACCATTCGACCATCCTTCAAGACCTCGAAATCCGCAACGCTCAAGCGCGTGGATTCAAACACCGTATCCGGAACACCTGGTGCTTTTACGACAACTTCATTCAAAAGCTGGTCGCGAATGGGATGCATTTCCACAGAAATCCGCAAGGTATCCGAGGATTTTTGGATTTTCTTGGTTACCGTTACCGGATTGAATAAAGGATGTGAAAAATACAAAGTCAAGGTCGTAGGCACGGAAACAGAGAAGCAACTTACTCCTTTCATATAGGTTCGCACAATCTCTTGATCACCGACTTTCAGTCCATTGATTTGAATCGTTACGTTCTGTATGGGTTCGCCCCGCTCATCATCGGTGACGTTGATACAAACAACTACAGAATCCTGCGCTGAACACTGGTGCGCGCAAAGAATGAACAAGAAAAAAATGAAAAAGGATTTCATACATGCATTTCGCAGAAGATGCCTGAAACGCTTAAAATCCATAAGAAATTTTGGGGATTAATCTCGTTAGTTAGACATGAAGACACCAACCGTGGGTATCTTCCACCTTACCACCTTTTAAATCATCGAGGTAATTCTTGATTTTAATCGAGATTTCTCTTCCTTCCAATGGTGGTAGATTCAATACTTCATCGCGGAATCCAATTTTCACAATTGGAGCGATCGTCGCGGCTGTTCCAGCTCCAAAAGCATCCGTCAGCGAACCATCTTTGATTGCATTCACGATTTCTTCCACCGAAACTTTGCGCTCCTCCACTGGAATTCCCCAGCTTTGCGCCACTTCAATGACAGAACGTTTTGTGACACCACGTAAAATTGTATCGGCCTCTTCTGAAGGAGTCACAAGCACGCCATTGATGACAAAAACGATGTTCATGGTACCCGATTCCTCGATGTATTTATGCTCTTTGCTGTCTGTCCAAACGAGTTGATGAAATCCTTTCAATTGTCCTTGTTTCGCTGGATAAAGAGCTGCACCGTAATTCCCTGCTGTCTTCGCACGTCCTACACCACCCGCAGAAGCACGGGTATAGAACTCTTCAATTTTCACATTTACCGGTTCAGAGTAATACGCTCCAACTGGACATGTGAAAATCACAAACTTGTATGTTTCAGATGGTTTAATTCCAATAAAATCATCTGTTGCAAACATAAATGGACGGATATACAATGAATTCCCTTCTTTTGTAGGTACCCAATTCTTATCCACTTCCACTGTTTTACGCACCAATTCAATGAACACATCATCTGGAATTGTAGGCATGCACATACGTTCACACGATTCTTTGAAACGGTGCGCATTCATGTCTGGGCGGAAAATGAGAATTTCACCATCCGCCGCTTTATTTGCCTTCATGCCTTCAAAAATGGATTGACCATAATGAATTGCTGACGTTGCTGGATGCAAGGAAAGATTACCAAAGGCCATGATTTCAGGCTGTTGCCATTCCCCATCTTTGTAATCCATGACAAGCATGTGATCAGAGAAAATACGACCAAACGGCAGATTTTCAAAATCTACCTCACCGATTCGGCTATGCGCTG
>CAMBMC010000315.1 GCA_945868555.1 Chitinophaga pinensis
AATGATTTCAAAATCTGTTGACAAAAAACTCTTCTTGCTCGATGCCTTTGCGTTGATCTATCGCGCATACTTTGCATTCGCAAAAAATCCCCGAATCAACTCAAAAGGTCAGAATACATCTGCAGCATTTGGCTTTACCAATGTGCTGATTGACATTATAAAAACGGAGAAACCAACGCACCTTGCTGTCGTTTTCGATCCTCCGGGTGGTTCGGTGCACCGCATCGCGGACTTTGAAGCATATAAAGCGCATCGCGAGGAAATGCCTGAAGACATTCGCAACATGATTCAGCCGATCAAACGCATAGTCGAGGCATTTAACGTGCCTATTTTGGAAGTCAATGGATATGAGGCGGATGATGTCATTGGAACCATCGCAAAAATTGCAGAAACAAAAGGGTATACGACCTACATGATGACCCCCGACAAGGACTACGGTCAGTTGGTGACTGAAAAGACCTTTATCTATAAGCCAGGTCGGATGGGTAATCCACCGGAAATTCTGGGAGTGAAGGAGGTTTGTGAAAAATTTGAGGTTGAAAACCCAATGCAGGTCATCGATATTCTTGGGCTATGGGGAGATTCCGCCGATAACATTCCCGGCATCCCTGGCATTGGTGAAAAAACCGCCAAAGCGCTTATCCAGAAGTACGGTTCAATGGAAAGCTTGTTGGAGCATGCGCACGAATTGAAAGGCAAACAGCAAGAAAATGTCATCAACTTCGCAGATCAAGGACGCGTCTCTAAAATGTTGGCCACCATCATCACTGACCTTGAAGTAGATTTCGATGAAGAGGCGCTAATCATGTGCGATGCAGATGCTGAAAAGGTGAAGGATATCTTTACAGACTTGGAATTCCGAAATCTTGCACGTCGCGTAATCGGGGAAGAAATCGTTGTCACAGCATCAGTAGCACCAGCAAGCAAAAGCAAGGTAGATAGTGCACAACTTGATTTATTTGGCGTGCAGAGCATGCTTGTTGATCAAGACCCAACACCTACCGCAGACTACAAAACCATTGTCACGGAGAAGCCAAGTTATCACCTGATTACATCTCCCGAAGAGCGCAAAGAACTCTTGGAAATCCTCCTTCAGCAAAAAGAAGTGTGTTTCGATACCGAAACGACTGGTCTTGATGCCTTGCACGCTGATTTGGTTGGAATGTCGTTTTCCTACAAAGCGCGTGAAGGATTTTATGTCGCTGTTCCTTTAGACTTTGAGAAAGCAAAATCCATCGTTAAAGAATTTGAATCCTTCTTTCATTCAACAGCCATTGAGAAAATTGCGCACAACATCAAGTACGATTTAAAGGTACTCAACCGCTACGGGATGCATGTAGCTGCACCGACCTTCGACACGATGATTGCACACTACATCATCAATCCGGAGTCGAAACAGAGCATGGACTTCTTAGCAGAATTCTACTTGAAGTATAAACCTGTTTCCATCGAAACATTGATCGGAAAAAAGGGGAAAGGTCAAGGAAATATGGGAGACCTGAAACCCGAAGAAATTTCTGATTACGCCTGCGAGGATGCCGACATTACCCTACAATTGAAAAAAGTATTTGAACCAGAAATTCAAAAAGAACACTTAAAGGAATTGTTCTACAACATGGAAATGCCACTTGTAGAGGTCTTGAAAGACATGGAGCAAGAGGGGATCGCAATTGATGTGAAAGCGCTGAACGACTATTCCGCAGATTTAGAAAAACACTTGTTCATATTGGAAAAATCAATCCGTGAAGCCGCTGGAACAGACTTCAATGTTGATTCCCCAAAACAACTGGGTGAAGTGCTCTTCGATTACCTCAAGATCGACCCCAAAGCGAAAAAAACGAAGACGGGGCAATATGCAACCGCTGAAGATGTGTTGGTAAAATTGGAGAAAGCCCACCCCATCATTCCGATGATTTTGGAATACCGACAGTTGCGCAAGTTAAAAAGCACCTATGTAGATCCATTGCCAACCTTGACTGATCGTGTAGATGGGCGCATTCACACGAACTTCATGCAAACCGTAACTGCAACAGGACGCTTGAGTTCCAACAACCCAAACCTTCAGAACATTCCTATTCGCACCGAAAAGGGCCGTGAAATTCGCAAGACCTTCATACCGCGTGATACAGGTCATGTGTTGATTTCAGCGGATTACTCCCAAATTGAATTGCGCATTATTGCCGCCTTGAGTGGAGATGTGCAAATGATTGAGGCCTTCAGAAGTGGACACGACATCCATACGGCGACTGCTTCCAAGGTATTCAATATTCCCATGGATGAAGTGACTCGAGAGCAACGGAGCGCAGCAAAAGCTGTCAACTTTGGAATCATCTACGGACAGTCCGCTTTCGGGTTGGCGCAGAGTTTGAATATTTCCAGAACAGAGGCAAAGTCCATTATTGACAGCTATTTTGAGCAGTTTGGTGCACTGAAATCTTATATGGATCGCGTGATGGTTGATGCCCGCGACGATGGATATGTAGAAACAATCATGAAACGCAGACGCTACCTGCCTGATATCAATTCAGCCAACGCTGTTGTTCGAGGATTTGCGGAACGAAATGCCGTCAATGCACCAATTCAAGGTTCAGCTGCCGACATCATCAAAATGGCCATGATCCGTGTACACAATGCACTAAAAAATCACCATTTAAAGACACGCATGATTCTACAGGTACATGATGAATTGGTGTTTGATGTACCTACTGATGAAGTGGAAGTGGTGAAGGCATTGGTGAAGGAAAGCATGGAACATGCCGTTGAAGTCGGTGTGCCTTTAGAGGTTCAAGTCGGCGTTGGTGCCAACTGGCTCGATGCACATTAATCCGTAAACTGGATTCTCCATCCTCTATTTTCAAGCACCCGCACAAGGGTAACCAATTCGTGTGCGTCTGAAATCTGCTGATAGATCTGACTGAAAGACAAAACATTTTTTTTCACTTCAGGCCTTAAATTCAGCGGGAATTCTAAAGAAGACTCTGGAAGAAATCCCATTTCTATATGTGCTAAAAATCGGCGCAACAAATCCACCGCTTCGTTGTCTGAAATTTTAAAATCAGAGGACCTTACTGAAGAAAAGAAGTCAATATGCCGCTTTGCACGAGTGAGCAAAACATTTATTCGTTTCGCACCATTTTTCGTGTTGAGCGGTCCAAAACGCATGTGAAATTCACCGTCCACATTTCGTCCATAACCTAGGCTAAT
>CAMBMC010000316.1 GCA_945868555.1 Chitinophaga pinensis
ACACCTTTTCCAAAATTGCCCAACGCAACGGATTATCACAAACCCAGTTGTCAAAACTCAACCCCGGTGTGAATATCAATAAACTGACTGTCGGTCAGCGTCTTCGGGTGAAATAAATTTGCCCGATAATTGCAGCTGCGCCGCAAAAAATAGAGACCATGAAAACTCGTCTGATACTGCTCTTCGCTTCATTTTCCCTGCTTTTAACCCTTGGCTGTGAGCTAAGTACAAAGCGATTCTCCTCTCAAGGACTTACTGTTACAGGTAATATTGGAGAAATCCTCGTCGTGTGCGACAAAGGAATTTGGGATTCACAAATTAAAAATTACTTGGATACGGGCTTAACCCGATGGATTATGCCTTATTTTCCAGATGTCGCTACATTTGAGTTGGTTCATAAAACACCGGAGTTGTTCGATCAAGGTGTGAAACGCTTTAGAAACACCCTTTTCATTACCATTGATCCTGAGTTCAAAGGAAAAAAAGCCCGCATTGAAAAACGAATGAATGTTTGGGCGCATGGGCAAATTGTCATCGATATCATTGGAAAAGATTACAATCAAGTATTGACGGTTTGTGCGGAAGGATTGGATGCCGTTCATGCAGAATTCGATCAGATGGAGTGGAGACGCATTCTTCGAAACTTTAGCAGCGAGGTAAATGTCAATGTCGATAAAGAAATTAAAAAGAACTTTGGGCTGAAGTTAGCCCTGCCGGATGGTGCAAAAATAGTGACCAAACGTGCGAACTTTTACCGCATCGAGTTTCCAAGTGCATCGCGACCAATTGAATTTGTAGGTACAGGAACCCAAGACGAAGGAACTGTTTACTCAGGATTAATGATTTACCAATACGACTTCAATGATTCAAATCAATTTGTTTTGGAGAATTTATTGATGGCGCGAGATACAATGTTGAAATACAATGTTCCTCACGAGACGGAAGGCTTATATATGGGGACGCAATATGCGAAAATGGTCTATCCTGAAGGCAATACCATGAGCAATCAAAAAGGAACGCTGAAAGGGTATGAAATGCGTGGAATGTTTGTCTTCACGGGCCGCCCCATTCACGCTACTGGAGGAGCTTTTTGGTCTTTCCACTTTGTTCATCCAACCCGTAAAAAGATGATTTGCGTGAGTGGATATGTCGATGCGCCTTCAACAACAAGTTGGACGCATCCATTGCGCGAGATTCAGGCCATCTTGAAAAGCGTGGAGGTGGACAAATGACAATCAGCGCCACCATTATAACGCTCAATGAAGAACGGAACATCGCACGGTGCATTCAATCCTTGTTGCCCGTAGTGGATGAAATTTTGGTGCTCGATGCACATTCAAGCGATCGTACTGTAGAGATTGCTGAATCCCTTGGTGCGAAAGTAAGTGTGAAGGATTGGGCCGGTTATTCCGCTTCAAAAAATGAGATCAACGCAAAAGCATCTTGCGATTATATTCTTTCGATTGATGCCGATGAGGCACTGGATGAGGCACTTATAAAAGAAATCATTCGAATCAAAAAATCAGGCGAAAACAAGGTGTATAGTCTAAACCGCTTGACCAATTATTGTGGGAAATGGATCCGTCATTCGGGCTGGTATCCGGATGTTAAAGTTCGTCTCTTTCCCCGTATAGGTTCGAAGTGGATAGGTGAATTTGTGCATGAAGAATTGGCTTTTGAACAAACACTTGAAGTCGAGCAGCTGGGAGGACATTTAGAACATTATTCCTACTACAATTTTGTGGAACATCGCCAGCGGGCAGACAAGTACTCGTTGTTGACAGCACGAAAGATGCATGAACAAGGGGGAAAAGCGGGTATCCTAAAGCCTTATTTAAGTGCTGTAGGACGATTTTTCGCGATGTATGTTATCAAATTGGGCATCTTGGACGGTGTTATGGGATGGAAGATTGCAACGATATCCGCAGCTTCAAATGTGTTGAAATATAAAGAATTAAGGAGATTGAACCGTGAAAATGCCGCTTGATATACAACGAATCATCATTTCACGCACAGACAGTATTGGAGATGTGATCTTGACTTTACCAATCTGTGCATGGTTGAAAACCCAGTTCCCTTCGTGTACGCTCATTTTCCTTGGTAAAGCCTATACAAAACCTGTTGTAGATTGCTACAATGCATTGGATGAATTTGTGGATTGGCAAGAAATTGAATCCTTACCTAGTGCCTCCAAAGTCGCGCGTTTGGCCGAATTAAATGCGGATGCAATCGTACATGTTTTTCCAGTGAAGGAAATTGCTTCATTGTCCAAAAAAGCAAAAATTCCCATGCGCATTGGGACATCTCACCGTGGATTTCATTTGTTGACCTGCAACCATCGAGTCAATTTTACGCGAAAACACTCGAATTTACATGAAGCACAATTGAACTTTGAATTGCTTCGCCCATTTGGATTAACCGATATTCCATCACTGAAATTGCTAATGGAATATGGAAGTTTATTTAAGCCAGTCCCCGTTGATTTGCCACAAGAAATCAATGCACTACTCGTTGGTTCTTCGAAAACGGTTATTCTCCACCCAAAGTCACAAGGAAGCGCGTTGGAATGGCCTTTGGAGCGTTACATGGAATTGGCTTCTTTCTTGGCAAATGAGGGAACAAGGGTACTGTTTACTGGAACTCAACATGAAGGCGATCAGTTTCGGGCATTAATTCCTTCACACGAACGTATAGTAGACCTAACAGGCAAATTATCATTATCGGAGTTCATCGTGCTCATTTCAAAGGTAGATGCCTTGGTGGCATGTTCTACAGGTCCCTTGCACATTGCTGGTGTGTGTGGAACGCATGCTGTCGGATTGTACTCCCCACGAAAGCCAATTCATCCAGGAAGATGGCAGCCTATTGGAAAACATATCGATATCTTAGTCCATGACGAGGATTGTCCTCAATGCAAGAAGGGGAAAAAGTGCCTCTGTGTGCAGCAAATTTCCGTTGAACAGCTCCTTGTCGTGCTCACTTCCACCGTGAAATGAGGACGTTCATTCTGCAGCTCAGCCGCATCAATTTCTTTGTGGCAATGGGAGCAGGAGTGTTGGCCTTGGGTTGGTGTCGCTTTTTAGGCCTAGATGATGCCCTTATTTTTTCTGGTTTGATCGCCTTTTCTGTTTGTAGCGTATACAATGCACACCGCATCTACAAGTGCGAACGAAAGCTCAGTCAAGCGGAAATGAATG
>CAMBMC010000317.1 GCA_945868555.1 Chitinophaga pinensis
TTCCTTTTTGAAACCACCTTCACTGCGAGCTCCGCCTTCTTTTCTAAAACCGCCTTCACTGCGAGTTCCGCCTTCTTTTCTAAAGCCGCCTTCACGGCGTTGACCGCTACCCTCGCTTCTAAAACCGCCTTCACGACGTTGACCTCCACCCTCACTTCGTTGACCACCTTCGCGATTCCCTTGGAATTTCCCTCCGAAACCGCCACCATCTTTGCGTCCGCCGCCGCCACCTCGGTGACCGCTACCTCCGCCAGATTTCACTTTAGTGACTTCGATGCTTACATCGTGACCTTCATAGTTTGTTCCATTTACTTGGTTCACCATGTCGGTGGCGTATTGATCATCTGCCTCAAAAAATGAGAAAGATGGCATGATATCGATGCGGCCGATATTTGATGAATTCAACCCTGTCGCATCGCAAATATGGCGAAGCAAACCTCCTGGATTCAATCCGTCTCGGCTACCAATGCTAACAAAGAAACGTGTTTTACCACTTTCAATGCCGTCACTTTTGCGTTCACGACGATTTGAGCGATCATCACTTCCACGGTCATCCTTTGAATTTTGTGCATTCAAATCCCCTGCTCTCTCGTAATATTCGATAAAGCGGTTGAATTCAGCAGAAACGAAATGTTTGATTACTTCTTCTTTGGATAGGTCTTCAAATTCAGCCATTACTGTTGGCATAAACTTTTGAATTTCCTTTTCGCGCACATCCGTTTTGATGACCTTATTGATCAATTTCATCAATTGGATTTCACAAATCTCTTCAGCATTTGGAACTGATCCTTGCGTGAAGGTTGTCCGCATTTGTTTTTCAATGGCACGAATCTTCCCACTTTCACGAGTGTTGATCAATACAAGAGATTCACCTTTCTTACCAGCACGAGCTGTACGTCCGCTTCGGTGGGTATAATTCTCAATATCGTCTGGAAGATTGTAGTTGATTACGTGAGTAATGTTGTCGATATCCAAACCACGGGCGGCAACATCCGTTGCAACAAGGATTTGTAAATCCTTCGAACGGAATCGGTCCATAACACGGTCACGCATTGCTTGTGATAAATCACCGTGCAATGGTTCTGCGCTGTATCCTTCTTTGGCTAATTTTTCAGCAACTGCACCCGTTTCTTGACGGGTACGACAAAAGATTAACCCATAAATCTGAGGATTGAAATCAATTAGTCGCTTCACCGCAGCATAACGATCCTTTTCCTTCACCATGTAATAGATGTGGTCAATGTTCTCGTTACTTTGGTTTTTATGCCCAATCGAAACCTCGAATGGATTTTCCATGTATGTTTTGGCGATGCGCGCTACTTCATTTGGCATTGTTGCTGAGAACAGCCAAACATTCTTATGCTCTGGAGTTGATTCAAGGATAGAGTCTATATCTTCCTTAAAGCCCATATTGAGCATTTCATCAGCCTCATCGAGCACTACATATTCCACACTGGCAAGGGAAATTGCTTTACGTTGGATAAGGTCCATCAGTCTTCCCGGTGTTGCGACAACGATGGCTACGCCTTTTTTAATCTCTGTCATTTGGCGACGGATATCCGTACCACCGTAAACAGCGACAATGTTTATCTTTAAATACTTTGCGTATGTTTCAAGATCTTTTGCAATTTGCAAGCAGAGTTCACGTGTCGGACAGATGACCAATCCCTGAGGGACTGTTGCGTGATTATCAATTTTCGTGATTAGTGGAAGACCAAACGCTGCGGTCTTACCTGTTCCTGTTTGAGCTAGACCAACAAAATCGCTATGTTCACCTAATAAATAGGGAATAGCTTGTTCTTGGATGGGAGTAGGTGCTTCAAACCCCAGTTCTTTTAACGACTTCAGCACCTCACTCTTGAGCCCGATTTCCTCAAATGTCATTCAATAATTTTAAATTTGGGTGCAAAGGTACGTAGAAAAAGACGACTCTCGACATTAAATAAAATGTCACCCAAATTCAAGTGGATATTAATGAATCAAATGAATCGTTAAAGTTCGGTCGCACGACAACTCAAAATCGCAATCATCAAAGTCTGGTGCAGACAAGACTGGTCTATAGTTATTTGAAAAGCCATAGGCCTCTGTGGGGATCCCAAAAAAGTTTTTGTCACACACTTTATTGCTATTGACATCGTGGTAAAGTCCAATAGCATAATCGTCGGCCTCCAAATGCTCAAAAGTATAATTCACTGTATGACCTTCTACTTTTACGCGTGCCATTCGATAGGTTTGACCTACTTTAGGGAATTTGGCGGGATCTTTATAGATAGAAATCTCCATCATGCCTTTCACTGATTTAATGTTATCCACCTTAATGGTTAAAGTATAATGTTTCTCCGATTCAGATGCGGAAACAAGAAACACAAGCAGAAATCCAAAGAGTGCTAATCTCATTTTGAGCGGAATGTTGTTTTGAAGATACGGTCCATCCATGTAAACGTGGAAGAATAATTGCCATCCAATTTCGAATGGTGATCGTCGTGGTGACGCGTTTTACTGAGGAAAGGAATCTGGCTAACAATAGGTAGCTCTATGTCGGAGTGAATGTGGATTTCGTGCAGATTTCGCAAAAAGCCAAATGCCAAAAATGCAAACACACTGATTGAGCCGAAGCTGAAGTAGATTACAGCAAACCCAAGCGCAACACCAATAGTTCCTGTCATCCATTCCAAGGGATGACCATAAAGGTATTCCATCGGGAATGGCGTGTGCGCGCGATGGTGTATGGAGTGTATTTTACGCAACAAGAACTTATTCTCATGAAAGTAGCGGTGCATAAAATAGAACCAAAAATCATCCATTACAAAGGCGATAAATACCTGCAAAGCAATGACCCATAGAGTAAAATCTTTGGTGTCGAACAGATCAAAAATAAAGTAAACACCGGCAGCAGAAAAGGCAAGAAGCATGAGCAGGTTGATAAAATACAGCCCAAAACGCGCCTTAAAAATATTGGGTTGGTAGGCTTTATCCTGAATTCTAAATTTCTTAAAGATTGACGTATTCAATACAACATAACTGTACACGATCCCAAAAAGATTGGTCGCGGCCAACATGCCTACTGTATAGATGATTAACTCATTTCGTGTCATTATCTCAAAGCAAAAATGTTATGCATTACTGTATCTTCAAGGCCTTTTTCACGTTCACTGACAATTTTAGTAAACCCTTTGTCGCG
>CAMBMC010000318.1 GCA_945868555.1 Chitinophaga pinensis
GTTGCGAGTTCACTGGCATTCCAACATTCAGCAGTTTATCAAACGCTCCAATTTTGTTCACAGACATGATAAACACATCAAGTCCTCCGAGTCCAACATGCCCATTAGAGGCAAAAAACAATTCACCTTTGCTATTGATCCATGGAAACATTTCTTGCCCTTCAGTATTGAATTTCGCTCCTAAATTTTCAGCTTTACCGAATGTTCCATCACCGTTGATGGCTGCCTTGTATAAATCCGCACCACCAAAGCCACCTGGCATATCTGAAACAAAATACAATGTTTTGCCATCTGCTGTAATTGTTGGGTGTCCAACAGAATATTCCTTCGAATTGAAAGCAAGAACCTCTTCATCATTCCAGTTTCCTAATGAATCAACCGTGGCTCTCAAAAGTTGTAAGTTTTGTATACCCTTTTGATCCTTTTTTTGATTTCCCCTTGCACTATTGTTTCGCGTAAAATACACATACTTCCCATCAGGGGGAAAACACAACGGTCCTTCATGGAATCGAGAATTCACACGTTTAGTCAGCAGAGAGATGTTTTCTACTTCACCATTCGGGGCAACTGTCGATGTGTACACATCCAGGAATTGTGTTTGATTCCAAGCCCATTCATACTGAATCATTATTGGTTTTCTTCTCGAAGACAAGAAATACAGAAGATTACCATCTACCGACGGATAGGCGCCAAAATCGGCAACAAGTGAGTTGCAGTTTAGATTTTTAATCTCGAAATGTATCCCCTGGTTTTCAATGTTTTGGAGATAAGAACTATTGCTGATAAACGATACAGCTCGGTAATCTGAAGATGCCAATTGATTGAATTTAGTCATCCATACATCACTTTCAGTATATTTTCCATTTTGCTTTAAGGCTTGGGCGTAAAGAAAATAATCTTCTTTCACTGCCGCATCCGTTTGAATCATGGATTTAAAGTTCGTTTCCGCTTTTTCCATGTCCCCCATGTAGTAATAACATGACGCAATTTTCGAAAATAGAACAGGAGTTGCGACTTCGGAGCCAATCAATTCTTCGTATAATCCAACTGCGTAAGCGTATGATAATTTTTCATAAAACGCATCTGCTTTTTTCAATTTCCCAGCTTGACCAAATGAAGTAAAGGCTAAAATGATGTAGCAAAATACTAAATACTGTTTTTTCATTATCTTTTAGATTACTTTAAATTAGAAATAACGAGGTGAACGCATGCCTTGTTTTTTAAATACAAAGTCGTAAGAAGCGAGTATTTCAAATGTTCCGTAATTGTAATTGCGTAACTTTTGAGTACCAAAGTCTGTCGCTAAGCCAAGTTTTAATTGTTGTGAAACTTGGAATTGAGCGAAGATCCCAACGGCTGCATTTAATCGGTACGTTGCTCCAAACCATACTTGGTCTCTATAAATTGCTGCCATGCTCGCATCGATGTTAATTGGGCTATTCGCTGTGATTTTTACGAGCGCAGTTGGCCGGAGTTTCCATGCATAATTTACCGGGAATACTCCACCAATAATTCCATAAAAATGGCGTTGTTCGATGTTGGTTTTGCTTACGCCGTCGTAACCTCGCTGAATGAGTTTTGGACTACTTGCTCCAACGAAAAAGCGTGATGAGTGGTAGTAAACTCCAAATCCAAAATTCGGGTTGACATTGTTTCTGACATTTTGGAGCAACTTGGGATCATTTGATTCAGACGTTTGCAGCTCGGACGTTTCCACCGAAACGATGTTCAACCCACCCTTAATTCCAAAGGAAAGTTTTCTGTCCGGATTTTTAAATTTCAAGGTGTATGAAAAGTCGCCATAAAGCATCGTTTGTTTTATGGGACCTGTTTTATCATTGACCATTGTGATTCCTAAACCGACCGATTCGTAGGTTAATGGTGAGTGGGCGCTGAATGTTGTTGAAACCGGTCTACCCGCAAAACCAGTCCATTGTTGCCGATGGATCCCTGTAAAGTTTAACACGCCTCTGCTTCCCGCATATGCTGGATTCACAAAAAGCATGTTCTCCGAATACTGCGTAAAATGTGGGTCTTGTTGACCAAAAGTTGCTGTTGTGATTGCACAAACAACAGCAACGCGCATGACCGTAAATAATTTTCTCATTTTGTGTCGTTTTAAATATGGCGCTCAATGAATGTCACTGAGCGCCATTGTTCTTTTTATCGCTGTAGATAGATAAATCCTGTGATAACACCTTGATTCACATCTTTGGTGTCAAATACATAGTAATACGTTGCTGTCGGTAAATCATCTCCGCCAATTGTAAAGTTGCTTTGTGTGCTTCCGTCCCAATTGTTTTGATAATCCGTCGCCTCAAACACCAATACTCCCCATCGGTTGAAGATCGAAATTGTATTGTTTGGATACAATTCAATTCCGTCAATAACAAATTCATCATTGATTCCATCTCCGTCTGGTGTAAATGCTTCTGGTATAACAATGTTGCAAGGTATTGGACTACAAGAATTGAATGGATTACTACCTCCCGAGATTTCTTCTCCATTGGTTAATCCATCATTGTCACAATCTGCATCGTTCCAAGCCGCACTTGGCGCTACCGTTTGACTTGCCAACAACAATGAACAAGGGTCCGTTGGATTCGTTCCGTCTGCAACTTCAGTTCCATCAATTACACCATCACCATCCGTGTCTGGGTTCAATGGATCTATACCGTTAGTTACCTCTGTGACATTTGTCAATCCGTCGTTGTCACAGTCTGCATCGTTCCAAGCAGCACTTGGAGCTACCGTTTGACTTGCCAATAACAATGAACAAGGATCCGTTGGATTCGTTCCGTCTGAAACTTCAGTTCCATCAAGTACACCGTCACCATCCGTGTCTGGGTTCAATGGATCGGTACCGCTAGTGACTTCCGTTCCATTTGTCAAACCATCGTTGTCACAGTCAGCGTCATTCCAAGCAGCACTTGGAGTTACCGTTTGACTTGCGATCAACAATGAACAAGGATCTGTTGGATTTGTGCCGTCAGCAACTTCAATTCCATCAAGTACACCATCACCATCGGTGTCTGGGTTTAATGGGTCCGTTGTTCCAGCCACTTCCGTTCCATTCGTCAAACCGTCGTTGTCACAGTCAGCGTCATTCCACACTGAACTTGGTATTTCTGTTTGACTTGCAAGCAACAATGAACAAGGGTCA
>CAMBMC010000319.1 GCA_945868555.1 Chitinophaga pinensis
GCGGATGCATCTCCAGTGCATACTTACACACAAAATGGAACTTATACTGTTGTGTTGGTCGCTACAAATGGAAATTTGATTACAGCTTGTTCGGATGAAGTGACAATCACCATCACCATCTCTGGTTTAGGGCTAGAGGAAAACAATGTGATCAATGGCTTAGTGGTTTCTCCAAACCCATTTACATCTACAGTTAGTTTCAATGGCCTCACTGAACCGGTTCAATTCCAGTTGTTCGATATGGCAGGGAAGCTAATCGCTGAATCAAGCATTACACCTGAGTCATCTTCAGTGGAGTTGTTGAATTTAACGTCAGGCGTATACTTCGCACATTTGACAACCTCAATAGGTGCACGTCAAATCGTGAAGTTGATTCGCAAATAATCTTATTCAAATTGATACGAATACGACTCGAAAGGGTCGTATTCTTTCGTTTAGATCTACTCTATGAAACAGTACATTCTATTTTTGGTACTTTGCATTTTTTCAGGAACCACCCTTGCACAAAATGGTAAAATTTCTGGAACCGTTCGCGACGACAAAGGAGAGCCATTGACAGGTGCTTCAGTCATCTTCAAGAAGGATGTCACCATCGGTGCAGTTACAGATGGGAAAGGGAATTACACACTCGAGGTTCCATCTGGGGATGCTTTGTTGATCTGTCGTTTCTCGGGTATGATTACCGACACATTAACGGTTTCTGTCATTGCCAACAAAACTGTATTGCGTGATATTGTATTGACCAACTATGTTCAAGAAATTGAAGGGGTAGAAGTGAGGGTAGGAAAGTTTGATAAGCCCATTGAGGAACAAACGGTTTCCATGCAAATCATCAAACCAGCAATCATTGAAAATAAAAATACGCGAAGCATCGAAACAGCTTTGGATCAAACTCCAGGACTGAACATTCTAGATGGTGAGCCACAGATTCGAGGTGGTAGCGGTTTTACCTTTGGTGTGGGTTCAAAAGTAGCGGTCATCGTGGATGACATGCCCATGCTTTCTGGAGACGCAGGTCGTCCTGAATGGGGATTCATTCCCGTGGAAAACATCAGCCAAATTGAAGTCATCAAAGGTGCAGCATCTGTATTATCTGGTAGTTCGGCGCTTTCAGGTTCTGTGCACATTCGCACAGCATATCCAGGATTAAAACCTTTGACAAAGGTGAATGTTTACTCAGGGATGTATGCCACACCAAATGTGGATGGGGCGAAGTGGGCTGAAAATTATCCAGGCATTCATGGAGTGAATTTCTTGCATTCGCAAATGTTTGGCAACTTGGATTTGGTCGTAGGCGGTAACTTCAATTATGACCATGGTTACATCGGCCCGCCCATTACAGATTCCGTAGTGGCTTTGACTTTTCCCGATACACTTACCAATTTCACTGAAAAGGACCTCGTATCAATTCGTGGTCGTGTGAACTTCAATATGCGCTACCGGTCAAAGAAAATCAATGGATTAAGTTATGGATTGAACGGAAACTTCATGAAGATGCAGACCAACATGCCTTTGGCGTGGTTGAACGATTCAACAGGCTTATACCGCGCTTATCCTGGAGCAATATTTTTGCAAGATCAGTTCATTTTCAATCTTGATCCATTCGTAAACATTTTTACTCAAACGGATGGGAAACATAGCCTTCGTGGACGATTGTTGCATGTGGAGAATAACATGAGTGCGAATCAATCCAACCGTGCGACAACGGCCTACGGAGATTACATGTTTCAAAAGTCCTATCCGCAACTAAACAATCTTGATTTCATTGGTGGAGTGACGGGTACTTTTACCAATTCGTTTGCAAACATTTATGTAGGTTCGGGTAGTCCCAATAATCAGATGCTCAATGTTTCTGCGTATACACAACTGGAAAGCAAGATCAAAAAGACCTTAAATCTTTCCGCTGGTGGACGTTTGGAGTATTTTCAGTTGAATGATTCCATCACAGCGTTGAAGCCAATTTTTAGAGCTGGCGCAAGCATAAAGTTGTACCAAGAAACATACTTGCGTGCTTCTTATGGACAAGGGTACCGTTTCCCGACGATTACCGAGCGTTTCATTAAGACCGGTGTTGGGAACTTTGGGGTATTCCCTAATCCTGGGTTAAAGCCAGAAAGTAGTTGGAATGCAGAAATTGGAATCAAGCAAGGCTTAAAATTTGGGAAATTGTATGGGTTCCTCGATATTGCTGGATTCTGGCAGGAATATCAAAATACCATTGAATACATGTTTGGAATTTGGAAAGAGTTGACATCCATCGAAACCTTGGGTAAAAGTGCGGGATTCATGTTTATGAATACTGGACAATCGCGGGTTTTAGGAATAGATGCTTCTTTTTCTGGAATTGCCAAGACGAGTAAAAAATCTGAACTGACGTTTATGGCGGGGTACAACTACATTGTGCCCACGACCTTAACACCTGACTATGTGTATGCAACTGACTCACTTAACCGCGTGTTTAGTTACAATTCGACTTCCCTCGACCCTTCCAAAGGGATCTTAAAATACCGCTTTTTGCACAATGTGAAGTTTGACGCAGAATGGGTTTACAATAAAAAGTTATCTGTAGGTTTAAGTGCAAAGTATTTCAGCAAAATCATCAACATGGATGCGGTAATTGCCAATTTTGATACATTGACAAACGATACACCGGCTCTTCAGAATTTGCGCTATATGGATTATTTCAATGATCACCGATTCGGGAACTGGATTTTCGATGCACGAATTTCCTACAGCTTAACGTCGATGCATAAAATTGCCGTCATTGGAAGCAATATTTTAAACCGAAGTTATTCCCTTCGTCCCTTGAAAATTGAACCACCACGCACGATCATGGTTCAATACACCTATAAGCTTGACCGCAACGAGAAGAAGAATGAGATGAAAAATCGAACGGTTATCTAATAATTGTGTAAATTCGTCCTGTCTTTGGTTCCACTTGTTGGATTAATAAGGAATCTGGTGTAAATCCAGAACTGTATCTGCAGCTGTAATTGCCGCATAATCTCTTTCAAAAAGGCCACTGTCTGTATAAGATGGGAAGGCGAAAGAGAGTTGGTAAGAGTCAGAATACTTGCCCAAGACATGTAGAGAAGACTTCAGAATAAAGTCGGACTCTAGCCCGAATGTATGTATTCGGCTTGTCCTTCTTTTTTCATGCTT
>CAMBMC010000320.1 GCA_945868555.1 Chitinophaga pinensis
GAATTTTTCCTTGTTCCGCTGAAACAGCAGCAAAAACTGTATTTCCATTTTCTAAAAATGTACTGATTAAAGGAATACACCTTGCGACATGTCCCATCCCCCAATTGAGTGGAGAAATTAGAATTCTTTTTTCCTGAATCGCATTTGGAAGCATGCCACGAAGATACAAAAACACGCTGTTATCCAATGGTTCAGTATGGAATACAAGAAATTATCCCCTACTTTTTCGTTCTCATACCCAACTTTATGTATCTTTAACCTTCAAATAATTGAAACCATCACAAACTATGTCAGATAACAACGAATTCAGCAAATTTGCCACGAAGCACCTCGGTTTAACGAGCATGCACGTTGGTCATTACATTGAGTCATCAATGACCCCATACATTATCGAGGAACGTCCAATGAATATGACACAAATGGATGTGTTCTCGCGTTTGATGATGGACCGAATCATTTTTCTTGGTACAGGAATCAATGACAACATCGCCAACATCATCAACGCACAGTTGTTGTTCTTGGAGTCTGTTGATCCAAACAAAGACATTCAAATTTACTTAAACTCACCCGGAGGATCTGTTTATGCAGGATTGGGTATTTATGATACGATACAATACATCAAGCCAGATGTTGCGACAATTTGTACAGGAATGGCGGCATCAATGGGTGCTGTGCTTATGTGTGCAGGGGCTGAAGGAAAGCGTTCAATCTTGAAACATGCACGGGTGATGATCCACCAGCCATTGGGAGGTGCACAAGGACAAGCATCTGACATTGAAATCACAGCGCGTGAAATTCAAAAATTGAAAAAAGAATTGTACGATATTATTGCGCTCCATTCGCACCAGACATACGATAAAGTATGGGCAGATTCAGACCGTGATTACTGGATGACGGCTGAAGAAGCGAAGGCATACGGAATGGTTGACGAAGTGTTGACACGCAATCCTAAGAAATAATTGATTAATAACACCCCAAAAAAAAGGTGGAGTTTTTTCTGATTAATGATCTATGTCAAAAAAAAATGAAACAAATTGTTCATTCTGTGGACGATCAAGAAGTGAAGTAGGTATTCTGATTGCAGGAGTTTCTGGGCATATATGTGATAGTTGCGTAAAACAAGCCCATACGATCATTCGCGAAGAAGATGTGAACGAGAAAAGCATTCCAAACGATGCAAAAGTAAACATCCTCAAGCCAATAGAAATCAAAGGAAAACTAGACGAATATGTGATCGGACAAGATGATGCTAAAAAAGTGCTGTCCGTCGCTGTTTACAACCATTACAAGCGATTAAATCAAGTCGTTGACAAAAACGACATTGAGATTGAAAAATCAAATGTCATCTTGGTAGGACGCACAGGTACAGGTAAAACCCTGTTGGCGAAGACCATTGCCAAGATGCTGAACGTTCCATTTTGTATCGCCGATGCAACTGTCCTCACGGAAGCTGGATATGTCGGTGAAGATGTAGAAAGCATTCTTTCTCGATTGTTACAATCGGCTGATTACAATGTAACTGCAGCGCAACAAGGCATCGTTTTCATTGATGAAATTGACAAAATTGCGCGTAAAAGCGACAACCCATCTATCACGAGAGATGTTTCCGGTGAAGGAGTGCAACAAGCACTTTTGAAATTATTGGAGGGTGCAACAGTAAATGTGCCACCTCAAGGTGGACGCAAGCACCCTGAACAAAAGATGATTCAAATTGACACCAAGAATATACTCTTCATTTGTGGGGGTGCATTTGACGGGATTGAAAAGATCATCGCGAACCGCGTGAACCGTCAAACAATTGGCTTCTCGGCTGTTGAAGAAGAACTTATAGAACAAGATAGTTTACTCAAATACCTCAATCCAACAGATGTAAAAACATTTGGATTGATCCCCGAACTGATTGGTCGTTTCCCTGTGTTGACCTATTTAGAGCCATTGGACATTGCTAGTTTGAAACGCATCTTGACTGAACCGAAAAATGCGCTCGTGAAGCAATATGTTTCTTTGTTCAAAATCGATAAAGTGAAATTGCAGTTTGATGCTGATGTGTTGGATTTCATAGTAACTAAAGCCATTGAGTTCAAACTTGGTGCACGTGGATTGCGATCGATTTGCGAAGCAATTTTAACAGATGCCATGTACGAATTGCCTTCTGGAAATGATACTGAATTCCGTGTCACCTTGGAATACGCAAAAGCTCAATTTTTAAAATCAAAATTGGCAAAATTGCGGGTAGCTTAATGTCGTAATCCTTTCTTAAGAAATCTGAAATTTGCAGTACTTGATGACACTCCCACGGGCAGTAAACAATTGCTCATAGTGTGTTTTTATGTGGAAAATCTCGCGCGTCACAGGGTCGATTGTTTCAGGCAGACTTCCGTATAAATCCCAAGTTTTCTCCAGGCATTTGTACTTTTGCTCAGTGATTTGCTCTTCAGTATATTCAAACAAGATATCAGAATCGGTTTTCATGTGAACGATACCTCCAGGTTTTAGAATTCGGCGATAACGTTCCACAAAGATGGGTGATGAAAGTCGTTTTCGAGGCTTTTTTGGTTGTGGATCGGAAAAGGTCAACCAGATTTCATCGACTTCATTTTCAATAAAGTAATCGTGAATGAAATCAATCTTCATTCTCAAAAAGGCAACATTCGTTTTATTCTGATCCAAGGCTTCCTTTGCCCCAATGTACATTCGAGCGCCTTTGATATCGACACCAATGAAATTTTTATTCGGAAAATGATCCGCTAAACCGAGGCTGTACTCCCCTTTTCCGCAGCCCAACTCCAAGACAATAGGATTGTCATTTTTAAAGACCTCGGAACGCCATTTCCCCTTTAAATCCGAAGCTACACCTACCTCAGGTTCAAAGACATTGGGAAATCCCTTCATCAATTCAAACCGGCGCAATTTATCCTTTCCCATGGCACAAAATTACTCAGAGACCGTTAATTGAATCACGTATCCCGTATGTTTTCGCATGTTCATCACCGTTCCACCTTCAAAAATCAAGTATTGGCCACGAATTCCTCTTAGTGGTGCTGCAAATGATGGAGCTTTATCAAACCCAGTGCTTTTCACTTTTTCTGGATATTGCTCGACGGGATAATTCAGTGAAACGAGCGTGTCGTCTTCCGAAAAAAAGGTCGTTAAATCG
>CAMBMC010000321.1 GCA_945868555.1 Chitinophaga pinensis
CATCGTTGTTTGCGAGGTTCCGTCACTCACGGTCAAGGTTACATCATATACTCCAGGTGTTGCATAGGTCACCGTTGGATTTTGAACGGTCGAAGTTGCAGGTGTTCCACCTGGGAATTGCCAGAACCATGAGCTTGGCACAGCACCTGATGTTGAATCAGCCATTGTAACTGAGGTGTTTGTACACACTGTCAATGCATTAGCCGCAAAATCACAACTCAAAGGCGACGTTAAATCGTTCCATTTCCACATCCCGTCTGCCGTTGCACTGGTATTGAACCAGCCAGACCAACCGATGGATGTATTGATGAATTCCACAGACAAGTGTTGTTCTGTATCGATCAAATTCCACGTTGTTCCGTTGTCTGTTGAATACGACGAACCTGCTGCACCTGTTGCGGCACCTGTTGAGAAGACCGTTGATGTTCCTTCAATGAAGCACAAGCCATCGGTATAAACTGGTCCTGTTGTCGTTACTGCCGTCCATGTTGATCCGCTGTTTGTCGATTTCCAAACACTTCCAGCTTGATTGATGATGATACCATTGGTCAAACTTGAAAACGAAAGATTCGCAGAACTACCTGCTACCACAGCACCACCAAAATCGGTTATCGGCGATGTGTAAACCGCCCAAGTCACTCCTTTGTTTGTGGAGTGGTAAATTCGACCCTTGCTTGTTGTAAACCATATACTATTTCCTACGACCTCCATTTGGCGTGTGTAACCAAATTCACTGGCTTGGGGATTTGGAATGCTAGCTCCAGGAACTACAGTCCATGTTGTACCTCCATTGGTGGTGCGGTAAATTTCAAATTCATTGTTGATTGGATCTCCCATACATACTCCTTCTAGGTCATCCCAGAAGTAAACGGTATTGGTGAATGATGCCGCATTGCTGAATGTCGCAGTATTTTGTCGCGTCCAAGTAGTTCCTCCATTGGTGGTGATCCAAATTCCACCGGTTTGACCAGCAGCATTAGGAAAAGCAGCCAACCATGCTTTCGTTGCGCTTTGTGCGTGAATCATACCGATACCAAGAGCTGCGTTATTGATGCTGATATTACCCGGCGTCCAAGTCGCACCGCCATTGGTTGTTTTGGTGAATTGTTGCACATTCGCCGTACCTCCAGATCCATCGTAAGCCACTGCCCAAACAATATTTTGATCGACAATCGAAATGTGAGAAATTCCGCGACTTGCCGTGGTAAATCCAGAGTTTTGAACCAACCACTCTCCATATGGAGGAATGCTCACGTTGATGTAATTCGTTCGCGTATAGGTTTGTGTACTTTGGCTATTCGTTGCGGTCAAACTCACACTATAAACACCTGCTGCAGCATAGGTGATGGCTGGAGGCGTTGCGCCTACAAATGTCGCAGGTGTTCCACCCGGGAAGCTCCACGTATAGTTTGTAATGGGCGAACCTCCATCAGCCGATAAGTTCGTATAATTCACCACATCGCCCTCTATGATCATCGTTGGTGTCCCAGAGAAGAATGGTAGTGGATCACCAGTTAGGGTTGCTTGCACACACTGTAATGCCGCTGTTGCATTGATGCGCGGACCAATGGCTTGATTGATGTTCACACCTGTAGATGTCAAACAGCTGAGAACAGCTGCAGGTGTCATGGTAGGATTTAAGCTTAACATTAATCCAACCAATCCAGCTGCGAATGGTGTTGCCATTGATGTACCCCCCATTTGATCATAGCCATTTCCATTGGATGTATAAACGGTGCTAAATAGACCCCCGTTAGAATATCCACCTGGAGAAGCGATATCTACATAGGGTGTTGTCCCATTGTAATTGGAAAAGTTCGAACGTGCATCATTTGAGTTCACTGATCCTACGCAAATAACATTGTTATAGGCGCCTGGATACATTAATGTGGTTACCGCATCATTTCCAGCTGCTGCCAAGAAAACCACTGTAGGATAGGCATTGATCAAGGCTTGGAAACTCGCCGAGGCCGACGGACCACCAAAAGACATACTCACTACATTCGCTCCATTTTCACAGGCCCATTGAACACCTTGGTACGAATAATAAACACTTCCTGAAGATGCTGCGCTGTTAGGTGTTGCTTTTACACCGATCAATTGCACATTTCCACCCAACGAAGCGATTCCCTTTCCATTGTTGATGTCAGCCGTGGCCAACCCTGCGCAATGCGTTCCATGAGACCACCCAAAATCTGCTGAAGAAACCAAAGGAGGTGTTGCATCCGCATCATTATCAGCTACATCATACTGCGCGTAGGTTGTTAAATCTTGGTGTCCACAGAATACGGCATTGTCCACGATGGCAATCTTTACCGCAGAACTTCCTTGTGAGATGTTCCAAGCTGTTTCTGAACCCACTAGCGTATGGTACCATTTGTTGCTTCCGCTATGGTAGGGATCATTCGGTACGAAGTCAATTTTGTAAATCGGTTCCTTTTCAACGAATTCTACGTTTGGTAACTCACTCAATTCTTTAATCAAGGCATCAATTTGCGCATACTCCGAGAAGTGGATGCGGAAGATGTTTTGCAAAGTTGGCTTGTATGTAAAGAAACTCGGTTTTTCCAGTTGCGTCACAGTTATTTCTTCAAATACTGCGGCAATTTCTGGGTAATTGGCGATGTCCACGGTGAGTGAATAATCATTTTTATCTTTCTGATATCCATTGTGTTGAACAAGATCATTTTTCAATTTAAACATGATTGTTCCATCAAGGAAATCAGACGAATAGCTTTGGGAAAATCCCAGTTGAACGAGGCACAAAACGGCCAGGAGAGAAGTAAACAGTTTCATATTAGCAAGAATTTGAGTGAAAGATACGGAAAATTTTATGCTGCGCAATTTGATGGCGAGGCCAATTCAGAATTTGATCCCTGCGGGAATTGAGGATTTGATCCCTGCGGGAATTTGATGCTGCGCAATTCAAAATTCGAAGTGTATTCAAGTCTTAACATCTTAAAATCATGATATCTTGATGTCTAAGAGAATTTGATCCCTTCGGGAATTTGATGCCAGGGGCAATTCGTAACTCGTGGCTCGAAATTCGTAATTCGTAATTAATAATTAATAATTGCCTTACGCCATCGAAGTACGAGCATGTCTCTTGTCTTTTGTCTTTGAGCGAAGCGGTCTTTT
>CAMBMC010000322.1 GCA_945868555.1 Chitinophaga pinensis
TTCCGGGTTTATTTCCAGCGAAAGTGACTGCCATGTCTAAGCGTCAGCGACCGCGAACGGTTATTTCAGCGGCCTACAATTATCAGCGAAGAAGCGATTTTGAGCGCAATATTTTGCAGTTGAATTATTTGTGGAGGTTCTACGGTGGAGATAAGGGTAAGACACAAATTATTCAATTGGGACTCCCGTTTGCATCAGTTGTAAAGTTTGTACGGATTGATAAAAAGCCTGCATTTCAAGCCAAGCTGGACCAGTTAAATGACCTCTTTCTGAAAAATGCATACAATGACCAATTTATATGGCAGGATTGGAAAATTACGTTCGAATACAACAACAAAGAAAAGGAAAACAAAGGAAAGGGTTCCTTGTATTTCAATTCAACACTCGATCCTGCAGGAAATACCTTGGCCTTGTTCAAGAAGTATCAAGACACCATTGCAAATGGTCAAAAGACCATTTTCGGTGTAGGTTATTCCCAATTTATCCGTTTGGACAATGACGTCAATGCTTCCTATCCATTTGGTCAAAAGAGCAGTATGCACGGACGACTTCAGCTTGGGGCAGGAGTGCCTTACGGAAATACAACTACCTCGTTGCCTTACGATTACAGCTTTTTTGCGGGAGGGGCAAATGATAACAGAGGATGGAGAGCCAGAGCCTTAGGGCCGGGAGCTTACAAATATTACCTTGACACAAACAGAACTGTGACACAAATTGGGGATGTCCGCTTGGGGGCATCAGCAGAGTTCAGATTTTCACTGGGGGAGATGTTGAAAGGAGCATTTTTCGTCGATGCAGGAAATGTATGGACCTTTAACAAGGATGCAAACCGCATCGGAAGTCAGTTTTCGTCGACTTGGATCAGAGAAATTGCTGTTTCAGCTGGAGTCGGCGTGCGAATTGACTTGGATTTCTTTATCGTTCGTGTCGACCTCGGTTTGCCTTTAAGTAACCCAGCTTTGCCGAATGGTGAGAAATGGATTTTTACAAAAAATCGTCCTCAATTTGTCAGTGAAGCGATTGCAGCATTTGGTCCCGACTATAAGCAGTATGTGCCTAAACTGTTTATTCCTGTGCTCCATTTTGGAATTGGATACCCTTTCTAGTCCTTATAGTTACTAATTACGAGTTACGAATTACGAGTTGGGGATATGGTTGGCTCCGCCATGTATATTTTCAGATTGGGGCAGTGAGTTTTGAGTAATGAATTGCGAATTACGAGTTGGGGAAATGGTTGGCTCCGCCCTTTTATTTGCGAGTTGGGGCAGTGAGTTATGAGTAATGAATTACGAATGACTAATTACGAATTACGAGTTGGGGAAATTATTGGCTACACCCTGAATATTTGCGAGTTGGGGCAGTGAGTTTTGAGTAATGAATTACTAATTACGAATGACGAATGACGAGTTACGAGTTGGTGAAATGATTGGCTCCGCCCTGTATATTTTCGGGTTGGGGCAGTGAGTTTTGAGTAATGAATTGCGAGTTACGATCAAATCTTTTGTCTTTTGTCCCTTGTCCCTTGTCCTTCGAAGCTCAAAGAGCGAAGAAGTGTCACTTGTCCATCAGCGCAGTGGTCCATATTCCATCAGCGTAGCGGTCTATGTTCCAATTAAGACTCCAGAACAGTAAGTTTCGCAAACACAAGCAACACCGTTTTCGCGCCATGATGCGGGAAGAAAATAGTCGCTTTCCGATCCGCACCTTGCCCTTCAAGTTTTGTCACTTTTCCTTTGCCAAACTGCTTGTGCATCACATTTGTTCCCACCATGATTTCAGAAGATTCGGAGCTTTGCCCCTGCTGTGCAGCGCGATCTTTCAACTCGTCAAGGGATTTGAAATTAGATCCTGGCGAACTCATTGTTTTGTTTAGTCCTCCCTGAAATTGATTGTCAAATCCAATTGTTCTTCCCGTCAATGAACGGCCTTGTCCTCGTGGTGGAGATTCATGCTGCAAGTATTTTTGATCGATTTCGTCAATGAATCTGCTCGGTTCGGAGGTGACCAAATTTCCCCAGATGAAACGCGATACAGCAAAAGATAGGGTGCATGCTTCTTTGGCACGTGTCACCGCGACGTAAAACAGTCGTCGTTCTTCCTCAAGGTCGGTGCGCGAGTTTAGTGCCATTTGAGAGGGGAAGAGATTTTCTTCCATTCCAACCAAAAAAACATAAGGGAATTCAAGTCCCTTGCTGGAATGTATCGTCATCAACGTGACATGATTTCTTTCGTCACCCTTATCTTCATCCGCATCTGTCAACAGTGCGACATCGATCATGAATTCAGACAAGGATTGATCCGCATCTTCAGGTTGAGAAACGGTAAATTCCTTGATTCCTGAAATCAATTGCTCCACATTTTGGTAGCGTTCAACTTCCTCAGGACCTTTGTCTTTCTCTCCATGCAGTTCTTTTAAAATACCCGATGAACGCGCAATGGTTTGAGCCAATTCATAGGCGTTTAATCTAGTAAGCTGAGCGGTGAAACTGGAAATCATGGTTACAAACTCAGAGATCTTCGAGTTTGTGCCAGAATTGAATCCTAGGGGATATTGGTCCATACTCGAGATGACATCCCACATGCTCACACCTCTATCGTTTGAAGCAATAATAATTTTCTCTAGGGTTGTTTTTCCTATTCCTCTTGCTGGATAGTTGATGACACGTTTCAATGCCTCTTCATCCTTCGGGTTGGTTGTTAATCGGAAATACGCCAATAAATCCTTGATTTCCTTGCGCTGATAAAACGAAAGTCCACCGTAAATTTTGTAAGGAATGTTCAATTTCCGCAAGGATTCCTCAAAGGACCTTGATTGCTTATTCGTTCGATAAAGGATAGCAAAGTCATTGAAGGTGCACCCCGTATCTTGTTTTAGGTCATATATTTTTGCGGTAATTACCTTACCTTCTTCATTGTCCGTAAGTGTGCGAATCACTCGTATTTTATCACCAGCAGGATTATCTGTCCACACATTTTTTTTAATTTGATCTTTGTTCCGTGCGATTACACTATTTGCCGCTTCGACAATCGTTTTTGTGCTGCGGTAATTCTGCTCCAGTTTATAGAGCGTAAAGTCGGGGTAATCATTTTTGAAATTGAGGATGTTTTGAATGTTAGCGCCTCGGAACGAATAG
>CAMBMC010000323.1 GCA_945868555.1 Chitinophaga pinensis
GTGCTTTTCCTGATTGAGGACCAAAGAGTAAATCGCAATAATCCGGAACACCAGTGCCACTAAGGTGTGTGTGACTGAATCCATAAATGATAGAATCGCTGTAGTGATAACCAGAGCAACCGTCCCAACCTTCATAGCGTGTATCTGGGCTCAGTTGCATCATGCCGAATGGGGCAGAGGCACCCGGATAGGTATGGCCATGACCTCCAGTTCCAATAAATGGATCAACGAAAAGACTTTTCGACAGATTGACGTTTACTGGTCCACCACCGATGTATTGTTTTCTAATTTCTTGTGCTTTTTGAAGTTGAATGACTTGAGACTTCAAATTGCCCATACTGAGAAAAGCGACAATCACAGTAAGAAACCGAAGATTATGCATGTTTGAGGTGTTTAAAGAGAAGCGCTGCCGAACCGAGAACAGCTGCGTTGCGGTCATGTAGCGCAGAAACACGAATTTCAACCTTGTTTTTGTAAATAACCAACATGTTTTCCTCCATGGATTTTTTCACCTTTGTTGCGAAATTACCGCCATGTTGGGCGATGCCACCGAATAGGACGTAGGCCTTTGGACTGCTAAAACAGGTGTAATCTGCCAATGCAGAACCTAGTAAATTGGCGGTATATTCCACGATTTCATTGGCAAATAAATCACCCTTGTCAGCCTGTTCAAATACATCTTTCGCACTTGGATTTGTCAGCATAGAAAGTGATGAAATTGCTTTGTTTTCAGAATCCAATTCAGTTATGCTGCGCACAACACCTGTCGAGGAACAATAGGTTTCAAGGCAACCGTACCTTTGGCAACCACAAAGGCGACCATTAGGAATGACGCGGATATGACCGTATTCTCCGGCAAAGCCATCATGACCGTACACCAAGTCACCATTGATCACGATTCCGCTTCCGACACCTGTACCTAAGGTGACCGTGACAAAATCATTCAAATCTTGGGCATTTCCGAACAGCATTTCACCAATTGCTGCAGCATTCGCATCATTTGTAAGCCAAGAGGGAACGCCAAAAGCTTTATTAAATAATTCAGCTAAGGGAATAATTCCCTTCCAACTAAGGTTCGGCGCAAACTCGATGGTGCCGTTGAAGTAGTTTCCATTCGGTGCTCCAATGCCTATGCCTTCGAGGCCTTTCAGCAAATCATGGTGCCTTAAGTCCGAGTATATGGCGTCGATTAAATCATGGGGTGTTAGAAATGATTTTGTTGGAACAGTTCTTTCATAAATTACTTCACCTAAGCGAGTTACAAGTCCGTATTCTGTCCCTGTCCCGCCAATATCTACCCCCAATGCTAGTTCCTTTGTCATCTTTTTCAATCGTTTTTTCCATTCCATTCACGGTAAAACTGGTTTAGGAACTGTTCCATGAATGCATGGCGTTCCTCTCCAATGTGAATAGCGGTCGGTGTGTGAAGCCGAGATTTTAAAAGTAGTAATTTTTCGTAAAAATGATTGATGGTATGGCTTTTTGCCTTGGCATAGGTTTCAAAATCGCTGTGCAGTTCGTGACCAACTTCGGGTTGATACATTGGCCTGTTTTTGCTTCCTCCAAAGGTAAATGCGCGGGCAATGCCAATGGCACCAATGGAATCGAGGCGATCAGCGTCTTGTACAATTTTTCCTTCTAAGGTTTCCATAGTGTCTGTCACATGAGCTCCTTTGAACGAAACCAGGTCAATAATGTCACATACCTTTTGCATGAGTTCATCGGGACAATGGTATTCTCTCAGCACGATTTCAGCAACGCGTGCGCCATCGTTCAGTTTTCCGCCATTCAATTTGTGATCTGAAATATCGTGCAGCAAAGCCGCCAATTCAACAACATCTCGATCTCCGCCTTCATGTTCTTGAAGGTAACACGCCATATTGTACACGCGCTCAATATGGTGCCAATCGTGCCCCGTTGTGTCCGTAGAAAAAACTTCACGGACATGCTCCTTTACGTGATCAATTAATTTGCTCATCTTATTTTTTTGAAACCAAGCTCATAATTTTATACTGTCCACCTTTCATTGTGGCATATAAAGAATTTCCGTCTGAGGCCAAGGCGAAATATTCTCCATTGGCAAAAGGAATCCAAGTCACCCCGTTATCTATGGAATAATCGATGCCGTTGGTGCCGCAAGAATAGAATGTGTCATTCACATGAATGACACAAGAGCGATAACCTCTGGTTTGAATCTCTGCATTGATCCAAAATTTACCTCCATCGTTGGTATAAAAGCAGGTGTTCATCGATAAATCAGGGTTGGCATAATCTCCACCTACGATAACTCCAACTTTCTTGGAAATCATACAAATGGAAAATGCACCTGTACTTTCATTTCCCATGTAGGGTAGGGAGGTGATTTCCCAAGTTTTTCCTTTGTTGGTCGTTTTGAAAAATCTGCTTTTAAATCCTCCAGAAACGAAATAGAAAGTAGAGTCGTTAAGTATCTGGACATTTGTCCCACTTGCGGCAAATCCAGCTTCCTTTTCAAAAGCTTCAACATTCCCTTCGCAGGGCTTCCATGTTTTTCCTGCGTCCTCTGAATGAAACAGAGAGAAAAATCCATCTTTAGGGTCTCCCATCATGAATCCAGTCTGACCTTGAATGTCCATACCGTCTAAAAAGGTTCCAACCCACAAACTACCTGGCGCAATGTACCCTAGGAATTTTTGACCATCTGTCCTTGCTAATACACCGTAACTGCCACTTTGCATACCGATGATTTCACCATTCGATAAAGCCAAATCGCGCATTTCCTCGAACTTCTTATTCCTCAATAGGTTTGTGTGCGTATTGTTTATTTTGTGGCTGGCATAAAGTGTCCCATTGGAATTGGCTGTATACACCATACTGTCAGTCACTAAAATGCTGCGCGAATAACAACGATCGGTCGTGTACTGAACGGTCGGTACATTTTCATTTTTTCGGATGTATTTATAGTCCTGACCAAAGGAAACTGAGGTAAGGAAGATCACTGCATTAGACGCTGCGATAGCGGCGATTGAATCTCTCATGTTGTTCTTTATTAAGTTGGTCTAGATCATCAGGAATGTTTCTTTTCCAACGTTTGTGCGACCAAATCCATTGTTCGGGATGTTGCCGTATTTCCTTTTCCAA
>CAMBMC010000324.1 GCA_945868555.1 Chitinophaga pinensis
GCAGGTTGGCCGATGAAAGATGCGAACTTGATCCTGATCATGGAAATCGTTTTGGTGGCGTGCATTTTTACAATGAACGGGGCAGATGAGGCGGCGCAATTGCAGAAGGGCAATGTAGGTTATGGCTTTGCCATCAGTTCATTCGTTGGACCTTTGTTTCTTAATATCTCTGACAATATAGAAACACTCCACACCATTGAAATGATTGGCTGGTGGGGACATATCCTCATGGTTTTTGCTTTTTTGAATTACCTCCCATATTCCAAACATTTCCACATCTTGCTTGCTTTTCCAAATACTTACTATTCAAACCTAGAGAAGAAAGGAAAGTTCACCAACATGGAATCGGTTACCGAAGAGGTAAAGTTGATGATGGATCCGAATGCAGATCCTTACGCTGCTCCTACAGAGCCGCAAGCTGAGCCACAGCGCTTTGGAGCAAAGGATGTGACCGATTTGACGTGGAAGAATCTTTTGGATGCTTACACCTGCACAGAATGTGGTCGTTGCACTTCGTCTTGTCCGGCAAACGTAACGGGAAAGCTTTTGTCTCCACGTAAAATCATGATGGATACACGCGATCGTTTGGTGGAAGTGGGTGAAAACATGCGCAAGCACGGGAAAGATTACAACGACAACAAAAGTTTATTGGGCGATTACATTACTGAAGAAGAAATTTGGGCATGTACCTCCTGCAATGCCTGTGTGCAAGAGTGTCCGGTAAACATTGATCCTTTGTCCATTATCGTGGATTTACGTCGCTACTTGGTGATGGAAGAATCAAAGATGCCGAGCGAATTGACAGGAATGTTGACAAATATCGAGAACAATGGTGCGCCATGGCAGTTTTCACAAAATGACCGCTTGAACTGGGCGAAAGAAGATTAAAAGGAATTTTACGTATTCAATAGCGAACGAGATATGGGATTGAATGTTCCAACAATGGCGGAAATGATGGCACAAGGAGAAACTCCTGATGTGTTGTTTTGGGTTGGATGCTCTGGGAGCTTCGATGACCGCGCAAAAAAGATTACAAAGGCCTTGGTGAAGATCTTGAACGAATGCAAGGTGAAGTTTGCCGTTCTTGGTGCAGAGGAAAGTTGTTCAGGAGATCCTGCAAAGCGCGCTGGGAATGAGTTTACCTTTCAAATGCAGGCCATGATGAACATTCAGGTTTTGAATGGCTATGAGGTGAAACGTATCGTTACGGCCTGTCCGCATTGCTTCAATACACTGAAAAATGAATACCCTGAACTTGGCGGAAATTACGAAGTGATTCACCACACGCAGCTGATTCAAGACTTGATCAATACAGGGAAACTCGTATTGAAAGACGGTGGTATTTTCAAAGGAAAGAAAATCACTTTCCACGATCCTTGCTACCTAGGTAGAGCAAATGATGTGTACGATGCACCACGCATCCTGATTGAGAAATTGGACGCTGAACTTGTTGAAATGAAACGCTGCAAAACAAATGGTTTGTGTTGTGGAGCTGGTGGGGCACAAATGTTCAAGGAAGCAGAAAAAGGAAACAAAGAAATCAACATAGAGCGTACAGAAGATGCTATGGAAACAAGCGCATCAATTATTGCTACAGGATGCCCATTCTGTAACACGATGATGACCGATGGGGTAAAGAACTTCAATAAGGAAAATGACATTCAAGTGCTTGATGTCGCTGAACTCATCGCCAATGCTGCCGAACTATAAATCAATCCTTCCGGAATACGGTGACATTTGTAGGATTTGGATCTACACCGCCAATCGTGCAATTTCAAGTGCTGAAGAACAAGAGATTCAATCTGTTTTAAATGACTTCGTATCCAAATGGGCAACGCATGGAAAAGGAATGCGTGCTTCTAGTACCATCATCGACCAACGCTTCATTGTCATCGTTTCTGATGAAGAGGTAACTTCTGCATCTGGATGTTCAATTGATTCTTCAGTTCGATTGGTTAAATCAATTGGCAGTCAATTCAATATAGATTTTTTCAATCGATTAAAAGTCGTTGTTTTAAACGAGGGCGAACAGTCCTTTGTTTCGATTCACAGCTTATCTAACTATCCCAATGCACTCGTTTACAACCCGCTGATTCAATCCTTGGGCGAGTTGAGAAACACATGGCTTGAGCCAGTTTCTAAGAGCGTGTTACTTTCTGTTTGATTTCTTTTCTTTCGGTTCCAAGCGAATTCCACCTACCAAGCGCAAGGTATAAATCGTTTGGTTGTAAATCAAGGAATTGAACTTTATGGATTTGTTGTCGAAATCGGTAACCAGAAAAACAAAATACCTAGGAACGGAATACCCACCGATAAAGCGAATGTCATATCGCGGTTGCAAACCTGTAAATGATCTCGATTCACCATTCACAGTGTAGAATTTCGTTTGCAACACAGCTCCAATACCTGCAAGGACAGAGAATTGCCAATTCTTCACGCGATTCACATAGGCATACCCAGGGATCACGCCGATGTCCACAGCGCCAAAACTCGTTGCGGATAGTTTGGAATTTAAACTGTCTTTAAACTGGATCGGAATGACGGATTGATCTTGATTTCCCACACCAAAGGCATTGAAGGTGTTTCTCAAATACCACGTATGCACAGATTTCTCATAGTGGCCATTTCGCCCTCGTAGCGCTTGCATCTTGAAGTTTTTATTGTGAAAATACCAAGCGTTTATCGAGAAACTATTTGTTGAAGTAAAGCTACGTATGTCATTCGGCTTTAACTTGGTGAGCGTATCATTAAATTTGTAAGCATTTTTAATTGCATACCCCGTAAAACTTCTAAAATCCACATCAATAAATGTTTTCTTAATGGTGAAATCGACTCCAATATTGATGGGAAGTGTATGGCCAAAACGTCCCGCGGCGCGCAATTCAACAGGTAAGGGGATACCTAATCGTATAGAAAACCATTTGTAACTTCCTCCCAAACCAAGTACAGCACGAAAATTAGTCTTGTACTGGAGCTTGTCAACGCCCTCTTCAAAAGGATTCTTTAAAGTGAATGGCGCACCGGTGTAGCCGAGATCTGAAAACAACACGATTTTGTCATTGAATAACGTGTAAGGCAGACTGT
>CAMBMC010000325.1 GCA_945868555.1 Chitinophaga pinensis
AAATAGCTGTCGTAAATGAAGCGTTTGGCGAAGCGCACGGGTTTGTCGGTATTGAGAAACTTCTTGAACACATTGGCATTGACCCCAAAATACTCGTAGGTTGAACCATCGGTAAACGTAATTTCCAACAAAAGTCCTTTGTGTTTGAAGTCGAAAATCCCACACTCCATGATGGTTTGTTGGTACTCCGCTAGGTTGGTCTCTTTCGTTTCTGGAGCAATGCTCACCAAGAAATGATAACCATCTACTACTTGTCTTCCCATCAAGGTGGCCTCTTCTTTCATTGGATCTCCATCCTGAAATTTATCGGGATGCCACTGTTTTACGAGTTTTCGGTAGGCAAGCTTCAATTCTGCCAGATCGATTTCGTTTTCAATTTGATAAAGTTTCTTGTATTCGTTGATGCGTTTCATAAAGCGTAATGTTGGGGCTGTGCCAATGGGGAATGTGTGTAAAATTTGTTTATCGAAATGAATCGGCTTGTTTTATTCATGTTGGCTTCGGCTCGTTTTTAAGAGTTTTTTCCACTATTCGACAAAGGTAGCAAGAAAAACGGGGGAGCGTTTTTCAAGAAGCCGGAAAGAGTCGATAAAGGCTTGTTGGAAAAAATAAACCCGTCCCTTCACTTTGGCTTGCTGAGGGACGGGTTGTTTATTTTTATTCAGGAATTCAATGCGTATTCAATTGCCCGGTTCCTGTGGGAGTATGCTCAGAGCATGCCGAAATGAAGGAATTAGTGGCCGTATTTTCAATCTGCAAATACCAATTTTACAGTCTGTTGAAAGTTTTGATTGTATATTTTCACGTAGTATACTCCTTTTTCATTTTGACTCACATCTACGTCAGATTTGACAAACTTTTCTGTTTTATCGAAAGACTTTGCGTTGATCAATCTTCCAGATGCATCATAAATATCCAGATGAACTAAGCCGAGAATATCATTCGTCAAATAACAAGCAAATTTTCCATCAACCGAAGGATTAGGGAAAATGGAAACTGCAGTTTCTGGTGATTCTATTGCCGCACCTTCGGAGCTTGATTCCAGGTCGTATTTGAATGCTGTACTTCCAATACTTGCATTCAATCTATAGCAGGATGAAGCGGAAAAAACGCTGTTGTAATTAATGACTCGAATATAATACGTTGCTACGGGAGCATTGTTGTAGGTAATAGTTTCGGCCGTTGTACCCCCATTTTCACTGGAATACAATAAAGTTCCAGCGCTGTTATACATTCTAAGGTCATAATCCAAAGGTAAATTGGTAAGCGTAATTCTTATGTTTTTTGCTGTACTCGTATTGGTGAATTTAAACCAATCAATATCCGTACTCGTGCCAATCAAAGCTGAAACATTTGTGTTTACCGTGATTACTTTCGCTGCTGAAAGGGAGTTGTTTGGTTCAAACACATCGGAACAAGTGGACGTAGTTGTAAAATTCGTTCCAGCAGTATACGCGCTACTTCCCGAAGAACAATTCGTTCTAACTTGCCAATTATAGGTTATCCCAGCCGTTAAAGCGCTTGCGCTGTAGGATGTCCCGGTAGTTGAATAGGAAGTCCAAGTAGAAGAGGTGGATGGTTTAATTTGTACCGTATAATTCGTAGCTCCACTAACTGCTCCCCAACTCAAACTTGCTGATGTAGCAGTAATGGATGCAGCAACCAAAGAGGCAGGCTGGTTGCACGTTGCTGTTCCACTGGCTTGAATATTCAAGGTATAATCTTCTACTTCCCCGTAGGTGTATGCTTCACATGGGCCAGTTAGAGCAGCATCCTTCATCATTACCCGCATACGAGTAGACCCTGTAATGGCAGTCGTTGGAATAGTTATGGAAACTGTATTCAATCCCGTTACAGCTGCAGAGGTATAAACCAATTCACCTGCATCCACGAAATCATAATCAGCATTGTAATCGATGTACACTCTAAAATATTCTGAATAAACTGTACTTGCAAAACCCGGTTTTAAAGAAATAATGTAAGCAGTTCCTTTCGTAACATTGGATGACAAATTGGTAAAGTTTCCGTATCCGCCATTGGATGCCGTCGTATTGTTAATGGTTCCTATTTTAACATTGGAGATCCATTCGTATTGCGTACTTGTTGCACTCGCGGCACAATACTGAGGAGTTGCAGTACCACCTGAACATCCGTTAGATGTCTTAAGACTTGCTCGAAAACCACCGCTTACGAACAGGGCTTGCATTCTTGCTTTTTGACCGGATGAAAACATGTACATACATGCATCATTCGTATAATCCATATAATTCATGAACATTTCCGCACTAGTTCCGCAGGTATTGGATTTCGGGTGGCTTGGACACCCCCCATTGCTTGTGTTGTGCACAGGCGTATCCGTTACTAAATCACTTCCACACGTAGCATCTCCCCAAATGTGTCTCAAGTTGAGCCAATGTCCTACTTCGTGTGTTGCTGTTCTTCCTTTATTAAAAGGTGATTGTGCTGTACCTGTTGATCCGAATGCGGTATAGTTTACGACCACACCATCTGTTGCTGCAGCTCCACCAGGAAATTGTGCGTATCCCAAAAGACCGCCACCTAGGTTACACACCCATAAATTTAAATATTGTCCCGCCGGCCAAGCATCGCTTCCACCTTGTGCAGTGTATTTCATAGCATCGTTGGATGAAAAAGAAGTTACCGTTGTTGATCTTCGAATTATACCTGTTGTTGAGGTACCAGTAGGTGATGTTGTTGCAAGGCAAAAATTAAATTCACAATCTGCCACGATGCTTGTAAACGTAGAAGGTGTATTTAAATAATCACTATTTAATTTTCTAAAATCTTGGTTTAAGGTATTTAATTGAGACTGGATTTGTGCATCACTTACATTTTGTGTGGATGTATTGTACAAAACATGTACAACAACTGGAATATTGATTACTGCTTTTTCCATGTCAACCGTTCCATTGGATATCACTTGATTCGTGAATTGCTCAATGTCTTGCAGATTGGATGAAAGGTTTGGGTTTTCCTGCAGCAATCGATCGTGATTTTCCATCGTGTGACAGGTGCGCTGTCCGAAAACCTGAAGAGATAAGGAAAG
>CAMBMC010000326.1 GCA_945868555.1 Chitinophaga pinensis
GCGCCGCCGCCATGAGGACAACTCCCGCCGTAGGTATCCACCACAATCTTGCGTCCGGTTAGGCCCGTATCGCCGTGAGGTCCGCCAATCAAAAAGCTCCCCGAGGGATTGATGATGTACTCGGGCTGTTTGATTTTGATCCAATCGCGCAGCAACGGCTCCAACACATGATGGATGATCGATGCGCGTAATGTTGGCTGATCGATGGATTCATCGTGCTGGGTAGATACCACCACTTTGTCCACCGAAACCGGCCCGTTGTCGTCGTAGGTGATGGTCACTTGGGCTTTGGCATCGGGGCGCAACCACGGCAGGAATTGTGTTTCGCGGAGATAGTGAAGATTTCGTACAATTTGGTGCGATAGCGTGATTGCCAGTGGGTTGTAATCGCGGGTATCGCTGCACGCATGGCCAAACATGATGCCTTGGTCGCCGGCCCCACCATCGATAACGGAGTTGTGAATTTCAGGGCTTTGGGCGTGGATCACGTTTCGAATTTCGGCGGTATGCCAGTTGAAACCCACGGCGTCTGTGTTGTAACCGATGCGATCCAGCACTTCTTGGGCAATGGCGATGGCGTCTACTTTGGCGGTGGAAGTGACCTCACCGGCGATGAGGAGTTTTTGCGTGGTGATGAGGCATTCGCAGGCCACTTTGGCGTTGGGGTCTTGGGCGAGATACGCATCGAGGATGGCATCTGACAGTTGATCTGCTACTTTGTCGGGGTGGCCGGCCGATACCGACTCACTGGTGAATTGATAGGTGTGATTGCTCATAGTATTTGGTTTTAATGTTGTTTTTCGAAACAGCACGAAAACGCAAGAGGGCTTGTTGCGAACAGCCCAAAACAGGAGCAAGCACGGGGTTGGCTACCGATTTTTCGGTGGCTAAGGCGCTGCGTTGTAGAATGAAAGATTTCATTTCCCTTTGTTTTTGACGTTGTGTCCGCATCATTTTACCACCGTAGCAGGGTTAGTGCTCGGTTGGTGACCTTTTGGGTCTCGTGATACTGTTTGCAAATGTAATGTGGTGGAATTGGGATTTCCAAAAAAGTTTTTCAATTTGCGATTTTCCGTAAAAGCTTGTGTTCGTTTTTGCGATAATCCGTAATGACTATCTAGGGGAATGGGTGAAATTGGTCGCGTGAAAAATTTCCTCATCTGAGTGGTACTCCGTTTAGAGCACCTTCCCGCAGGAGTTTCAAATCCTCGCGAACCATCCGCTCCTTGATGTCCTTTCCATACAACTGACAGAAGGCAATAATGTCATCGATATAGGTTTGCTCAGCCGTCTTTAAAAACTGCTCCAAAGCCGCCAACCTTGCCAACCGATTTTTATTCAACTTCAACATTCTAATCTATGCTCACAGCTTTAATTAGTAAAATAGTCTAAGTATAATTCAACACACTACCGTTTTTTGTACATCCCAATTATAGACAGCAAATTAGCAGTAGCCGCCTTAGAATTCAAGGAGTCCAATTCATCTATAATCGAATTTCCATATTTAGTCATGCTTGAACTAATCTCATATGCGATCGACTCCAATTGGTCAACTATCTGCCTCTCTAAATTGATCAAATTGTCATTGATTTCTTGAGTAGAATTGATTAATCGTGACAATGCATTGAAAGTTTCAATTTGCCAAGAACTCTCAAATATTCTCATCTCATCCAACTTCTTTGTAATACTATAAATATTAAACACGTCATTATCAATCAAACTCACGACAATGTTTATCCCATGAAGACATATTAAATAACTAGACTTCAAACTGAGCAAAACCATAGATTCTTGATTTCGAGCAACTTGCAATGACGTACTCGTGTTTAAGTTTAACATGATCTCGTAAATCATATTATCTTTTTTATTTAGATAAGCTATTATGCTCACGATATTTTCTAACACCTCTACATTCAATTCTCGCTGTTTGACTAAAATTTCACTTTGATTTTTCACAGTTAAATCCTTCAACAAATTCGCGAAATCAAAAATCTTAGTATGACCCTGTGTATCGATACTAAAATGTTTGGAAATATCTAAAAATAATTTGTCTATTTCTAGTGTTGTCATGTGGTGAGATGAGATGGCATCATTTTCAACATTCAAATAGTAATTTTTGCACCACTCAACAAAAGATTGAAAAGCATTCACTATTACTGGATTGAAAAATTCAAATTTCGCAGTATTAAAACTCGGGTCGAAAAATCCCTTTAAGCCAATGTCAGTTATTATACATGGCTTTTCAACTATGTACATTGTTAAATAACCAACGAAAAAACCTTCTTCGGAGTCCCCCATACCAAACCTCATTGTTTTTATTGCCTTATTCCTTTCAGATAGCATTTGGGCACCAGGCCCACAATCAAAATCATAGTCGCTGGCAACATATTCAGAAAAATTTTTAAGTGGGGCAATCCAACTTCCCGGATAGTTATTTGTTAGTTCAAAATTCTTATAAAACTGCAACTCATACCACACATCTCTTTTGTTATCAAATAATTTCTTCTCCCTGATTTTATATTTAAGTTGATCCAAACTAATATATAAGTCATGATTTTGGTTTTCTAATTTAAACTCCTCTATGGCATGCGTCATGCCGTTATCCCAGGACAAGTCGAATTCAACTATTTCTCCATTGGCAATTTGAACTGTTCGTCTACCATTTTTGTAACCTCTGATATATTCTACCATATAATAAATCAAATTTAATGTTTTTCAGTTACTCAGCCTTCTAAAATTTATCATTTAAGAAGGTACTTCTAAAATTAAATTACTGCTTATGATCTCCACATAGATCCTTATTGATCGACTCCGAGGAAAAGTGCTTTTACGTAGGATATGCGAATGGCAAAATGCAGAAGTGGCTGTAATCTAATACTTGAGATTTAATCCAACTGCTTGGCCATCCATTTTAACAAATCCAGTAGTTTGTGCTTTGTTGCGACCCTAAAAATCGAGTAGTGCGTCTCTGATGTGTAATATTTGCGCAGCAATTGCGATTTCTGTTTTTTATCGATGCGAGAATACGCTATCCCCCATACCATGGTGACTTTGCGCAATGTCT
>CAMBMC010000327.1 GCA_945868555.1 Chitinophaga pinensis
TAAACTCCTCAAATGTCAAATCCAGGTGACGCAAGCGAAACTTCAATCCTTCGCGTTTTTCACGGTCCATTTTCGGATTTTCCTTCAACAACTTGGTGTAGTAATAGCGAATTTTCGAGGTGTCACGTGGCTGAATGAATTCATACGAACTGCCCTGACTCTCAAGCACCATTGGGCGGTTGATGTAGTTCGGGTATTTCTCCAATAAAGTATCCGCGTATTGCACCGCGCGTGTTAAAATGTTCAAACCTGCATACTTCATGTGCACTTTGTCCAAGCATTCTGCCGCATAATCGTCTTCAGGATAGGCATGGTAATAATCCAAAAGACGGTTGATCAATTCAAAATGTGTGAGGTTAGGAATAGTTTTCGTTTGAGGCAAATTGGCTTGTAAATCGCGAATGGAGTCTTCCATTTCTTTGATTCGACTTTTCAATTCAACACGGCTTCCATTTCCTTTTTTATCTTCGTTTAAACCTCCTCCACAGGCATACATTAGAGAAAGTGTAAACACAAACACGAACATTTTTATCCAACTTAACTGTTTCATCATCTGCCTTTTTTAATCAATGGAAATTTCATTTTATAGTCTACACGCACCTCTCCTCTAGAGATGTTTTGAAGTCGTTTCGTCAAGAGACGTCGTTTCAATGGTGACAAATGATCTGTAAAGAGTATGCCATCGACATGATCATATTCATGCTGAATGATCCGTGCCGCATACCCATCAAAGGTCTCTTCGTGAAAATTCCAGTTTTCATCGTAATAGCTGATGTGGATTTTCTCTTTGCGAAATACCTCTTCACGTATTTTGGGAATGGAAAGGCAGCCTTCAAAAAAACCCCATTCTTCCCCCTCTTCTTCTTCAATGACTGGATTGATGAAAACCTTTTTAAAGTTGTCCATTCCAGCTGCTTTTGGGTCAGGACCCTCTTCACCGATGTCTTCCTCGTCCTCCACGAAAGGTGAACCATCCACCACAAACAAGCGGATGGATTTCCCCAGTTGAGGCGCTGCTAATCCAACACCACTAGCGTCATACATTGTTTCGAACATGTTGTCAATCAACTCATTCAAACCTGGATACTCTTTATCGATCTCTTCTGCTTCCTTCTTCAGGACCGGATCTCCATAGGCTACAATAGGTAAGATCATGTCATTTGTTTAGGTTGCAAAATTACGCTCATTTAAAGGAAATGTAAAGCGAAAGGGAATCTAATTTCGTTGAATTAATGATTTTTGGCGGAAAGATAGGATTGAAGCACAATGGCCGCGCTCACTTTATCGATGTTTCCTTTCACTTGTCGGTCTTTTTTTTTCATTCCTCCGGCAATCATTGCCTGAACGGCCATCTTGGAGGTAAAACGCTCATCGATCAACACAACTGCCAACTCGGGAAACTTCGCCAAAAGGGCTTCATGCAGCAGGCGTACATTCTCTGTAATGTGAGTATCGCTATTGTCCATCCGCTTTGGCTCTCCCAGCACAATGGTATCCACCGACTCTTTTAGAACAAATACTTCAAGATAGGCCATCAAACTTTTTGAATCAATAGTTTCATGTGGAAAGGCAAATAGTTGAAGATCATCCGTAATGGCAATCCCCGACCTTTTCAATCCAAAATCTATCGCTATTGCTTTTCCCATTCTTCAAAGATACAAGCAATTTTAAATTCACTTCAATGTTTATATTTGTAAAAAAAAAGCCATGAGAGCCATTATCGAAGCTGCTTGGGACGACCGAAGCTTATTGCATCAATCAGAAACCGTTGCCGCCATTGAAGCGGTCATTCAAGATCTAGATAAAGGATTGCTGCGCGTTGCAGAACCAAACGGAGAAGGTGGATGGACTGTAAATGAATGGCTTAAAAAAGCTGTTGTTTTGTATTTCCCGATCCGAAAAATGCAGACTTTTGAGGTTGGACCCTTCGAGTATTTTGATAAATTGGCATTGAAAAGAAACTACAAAGAACTTGGTGTTCGAGTTGTACCAAATGCTTTAGCCCGCTATGGCGCATACATCGCTCCGGGTGTTATACTCATGCCTTCATTTGTTAATATTGGGGCCTACGTTGACAGCGGGACAATGGTTGACACATGGGCAACAGTAGGTTCATGCGCTCAGATTGGAAAAAATGTTCACCTCTCTGGAGGAGTAGGAATCGGGGGCGTTTTGGAACCCTTACAGGCCTCCCCTGTGATCATTGAAGACGATGCATTCATTGGTTCACGTTGTATCGTTGTTGAGGGTGTTCATGTCGGAAAGCAAGCCGTTCTCGGAGCAAATGTCGTTTTGACAAAATCCACAAAAATTATAGATGTTAGCGGTCCTGAACCTATTGAACACCGAGGATTTGTCCCTGAACGAAGTGTGGTAATCCCAGGAAGTTACACAAAATCTTTCCCTGCAGGGAATTTCCAGGTGCCTTGTGCACTGATCATCGGCAAACGCAAAGAATCAACCGACATGAAGACTTCGTTGAATGACGCGCTGCGCGAAAATAATGTCGCTGTGTAAGGAATTAAAATTAGTTACGAGTTACGAATGACGAGTGACTAATTACGAATTACTAATGACGAATTACGAGTTACTAAATACAAGTTACTAATGACGAATTATCCGCTATGGTCTCGGTCCCACTCTGATTTTACCGGGGTGCAATCGCTGACTCGAATCAAAGAATTTCAAGCAATCAAAAACTCGTAACTAATAACTCGTAACTCCAATTTCGTCCTTTGTCCTTCAGCGCAGCGGCCTTTTTAGGAGCGTAGAACATGGAGCATAGAACATGGAATAAGGAATATGGATTTTAAGCATTTTACAAGCTCAAAGTCCATTGTCTATCAGTTAGCCTCGGCGGACGATCTATGTTCCATCAGCGAAGCGCTCCATTGTCTCTTATCTTAGTCCAAAAAAAACAACTTTTTCAAAAATTTAACACTCTGTTTTAAACGCTTGTTTAAAATTGCTGCTTAACTTTGCACCCAAATTGAAAAAGGTTGAAAGCAGATTCTAACACAGAGGAAAAAATCAAGGAAGCGGCGAAACAAG
>CAMBMC010000328.1 GCA_945868555.1 Chitinophaga pinensis
GCAGCGATGACATTTACAGATGCCGAGGCTCGGATCTATGAGGAGCTAGGCAGCGTGATCAGGGGTGAGTTTGATGTCGTAGGCATTTCACGCACTGAGATTCACGACATTTTCGCTTACGAAGATGCGTACACTTGGTACAAAGCAAAGATTTCATACGAGCGCGAAGATGGTGAAGGAGAGGATGCAAAGAAGAAAAAGATATCTCAGAATTTCTTGGTTTCTGCACATTCAGTAAAAGATGCCTACGAACGCATTCGAGAAAGTCTAGCTACTTTAATGATCGATTATCAAATTCCGGCGATCATTGTTTCGCCGATTGTCGATATTTTCCCGCCTACCGAAAATTTGGATCGCGAAATTAGCCGCACACCAATGGACAAGGAAGAGAAAACGCCAGCACCCAAAGCAAAAGTATTCTCAGCGCCAGGATCTGACATCGATGATGAGGACGTAAGTGACGACGACGACGATGATGAAGAAGTGCTCGAAGAGGATGAAATTGAAGAGGGAGATGACAATGAGGACGAAAGCGTGCTCGAAGATGATTTTTCTGACGAAGACTAATGGACGATATTCTTGAACAACTGAGAAACGATCATCAGGACTTTGACCGCGGAAATCTTGAAGGTTTTTTCGGTCACGAGCCATTCGACTTATTTCAGAAGTGGTATACAGAGGCCTTTGAAACGAAACAACTCGAACCAAATGCTTTTGTGCTCTCTACGGTCAATCCGGATGGAATGCCAAGTTCAAGAATACTCTATTTAAAAGAATTGCTCGACAACGCGTTTATTTTTTACACCAATTACCAAAGCCATAAAGGACATGATTTAGCTGCAAATGGGTATGCGTCAATGCTTTTCTTTTGGCCTGGACTACAGCGACAACTGCGCATTGAAGGTAGGGTAGAAAAGGTGTCCGAAGAAACAAGTGATTCCTATTTTGCCTCCCGTCCACGCTCGAGTCAAATTGGTGCATGGGCATCGCATCAGTCAGATCTTTTGAACGAACGTAAGGACTTGGAAGATCGATTTGCGATGTATGACGAGAAGTTTCCCAATGAGGTTCCTCGACCGCCACATTGGGGTGGTTATTCCCTGAAGCCCAAGCTGATTGAATTTTGGCAAGGACGCCCATCGCGCCTTCATGACAGAATTGTATACGAATGGGACGGTGCAGACTGGAAACTATACCGCAAAAATCCTTAGTCGATGTACGAAATCCTCCCTGAAATATTTACCCTGTCAAATGGAATGCGTGTGGTTTATCTGCATGCCAATGCTCAGGTGGCGCATCTAGGAGTTACTGTTCTTGCGGGTTCACGATTCGAACAAACACATGAGAATGGCCTCGCGCACTTCTTGGAACATTGTATCTTTAAAGGTACCTCAAACCGTAAAACTTTTCATGTCTTGTCACGCCTCGACTCTGTAGGAGGAGAACTCAATGCCTACACGGCCAAAGAAGAATTGTGCGTGTACGCCTCGTTTAGCAAAGAACATATCGTTAGGGCATCCGAATTGTTGTCGGACATCATGCTTAATTCAAATTTTCCGGATAAAGAAATCAAGAAGGAAAAGGAAATCATCATCGATGAAATCAACTCCTACCTCGATAGTCCAAGCGATAAAATCTTTGATGATTTTGAAGCCATGATTTTCAAAGAGCATGCGCTCGGAAACAATATCCTTGGCACGCGTGAAAGTGTTCAAAGCTTTACCCGTGAGCACCTTATGGAATTCATGAAGCGATCATTTACCGCGGACAATATGGTGATTTCTTTCGTTGGTGATATTTCAAAACACCGCCTGGAACGTATGCTTGAATCGCATTTTGGTGCCTGTGCTTCTGGAAAACACATGCACACGCCAGAGTTGTTTGAACCTTTGCCTCCTTTTCACAAGCGATCGAAGGAAGCCAATTATCAAGTGCATGCCATCATTGGTGGAATGGCTCCAGGTTACAAAGACGATGAACGCAGAGGAATGGCCTTGTTGACAAATATCTTGGGCGGACCAGCCTTGAATTCACGCTTAAATCTTTCTATCCGCGAGAAATATGGCTATTCATACAACGTGGAAGCTGGATACACCTCATATGCCGATACTGGATATTGGAGTGTTTATTTTGGCACCGACCAAAAGTATGTCAATAAATCACTTGCCTTGGTGCAAAAAGAATTGAAATTGCTGCGCGACAAAAAGTTGGGTGTACTTCAATTGAACCAAGCCAAAGAACAACTCAAAGGATATTTAGCGCTATCCTTGGACTCCAACTCCGGGTTGATGCTTGGTTTAGGAAAAAGCTTGCTACTCTTTGATCAAATAGACACCATCGCAGAAATTTGTGACGGCATCGACGAATTGACATCTTCTCAATTGTTGGAAATTGCCAATCAGTTTTTTGCGATCGAACATTGTTCTGATCTAGTTTTCGACCTTCAGGACGCTGATTAGTTATTAATTATTAATTACTAATTACTAATTACGAGTTACGAAGAGCGATCAATTCTTATGTGGCTTCGAGTCTGCTAGCGCACCTCAGCCCAAGTCTTAGTATCTTGGAGTCCATTGTCCATCAGCGCAGCGGTCTATGTTCTATCAGCGCAGCGGTCTATTGTCCCTACAACATTCGCGCAGCTTGCTGCCGAAGTAGCATATCCAGCAAGACAATGGCTGCCATAGATTCCACAATAGGCACAGCCCTTGGAACTACGCATGCATCATGACGTCCTTTACCTTGAACAACGCTTTCTTCGCCTGAAACGGTAATCGTTTCCTGTTCTTGAGCAATTGTTGCTACGGGTTTGAAGGCGACACGGAAGTCAATAGGCATGCCGTTGGAAATTCCTCCTTGAATGCCGCCGCTTGAATTTGTTCGAGTGCTTCCATCCACATTGAAAATATCGTTGTGTGTCGATCCGCGCATTTCAACAGAAGAAAAACCACTGCCAAATTCAACGCCCTTTACCGCATTGATAGACAACATTGCTTTTCCTAATTCGGCATGCAACTTATCAAACACAGGCTCTCCCAATCCTTTAGGGA
>CAMBMC010000329.1 GCA_945868555.1 Chitinophaga pinensis
CTGTAAATTCGAAGTATGCATCTTGACTTTGTCCGCCACCTGCTGCATCCGAATTGATCAATGCGTAATTACCAGTAGCATTAGAGAAAGCCGCAGGCCACTGATAACCAGCTTGCTGTGATGTGATGTTTGTTGGCAAAGCGTTCACAATTGCCCAGTCTCCTGACGTATGTCCTGGAGCAACTGTTGTCTGGTTCCAATCAGAAAGTTGGTCGAATCCATTTGCCCACCATTCCTGGCCTTCTACTTTCTCAGTACTTTGTACTTTTTTCGTTACTGGACGAACGTCAGTTCTGTCATTTTGTGCAGCAACACTCTGTGTAATGACCACCTGCGCATTCAACGCAAATCCGCCAACCAAAGCACCTGCCAATAGGTAAATCTTTTTCATAGTTAACAATTAATTTTGGGTAAAAATATAAAACAAAAATCGAATTCCCAATAGTACAAAAAAAATGACCTAAGTCATGCCTGTTTTTTCAGTAAAAAAACAAACAAAAAATGCATTAAATCAACTTAAAATTCTGTCACCCATCGAAGGCGACACCAATCCACTTCACTCGATCGAAAAGGGCAGCGTCGGATGCTAAACACCCAATGTAGGATTGAACAAACGCGCGAGCGCACTTTGAAAATTTTACCCAATTGCCAAGACAAGGAAAGGTAGTGGTAAGAACCCTTTTCGTAGACGATTAGTTCTCTAGAGTAATACGTTGGTAGCGACGAAAGAATAGCATCCGGTCCATAATATACCCAAGCAATGTTTCGATGTGGACTTTCATAAGTTCCTTTTCGTCGCACCGCACGTTTTAGCGCGTTCCAATTCCCACGATCAATAGAGGAACAAATCGCACAATGGCCGGAACATATCGGTTTGGTTGATTGAATTTCCACATCCGTTTCAGTAATGGTCAAACTCAAATAATTGCTGTTGATCCCTGTATAGGAAAGATCCATTTTTGTGGAATCTACCGTTGTTTGCTTGCGGTCAGAATCATCCGTGCGGTTGTAGATATACTCCGAGAGCGGTTCTTTCCAGGGGTCGTAACTTGCCAATACTTTGTAGTTTCCTGGCGGCAGATTGCCTAGCGCATGGGTTTCATTGTGCTTTCGTTGGTTGACCGAATCGTTGAAGAAAATTGGAATGGATACCGACTCCCCAGGTTCCAAATTTTTCATTGTTATATATCCCTTGTAAAGAATAGTGTCCATGGAGAGGATTCTATCTTCTGCGAAGACATTGCGGTAATAATTTTCCTGTTCGCTAAACACTGAAAACCAAATCACACGTTGGCCATGGTTTTGAAAACCAGGAAGAAGTATACTTCGTTGGGAGTAATCCGCATTGGTAAACGTTACCGTGAGTTGTGCGATTTTTCCTTTGGCGACAGTGAGATGCGTTGAATCCACTTCGTTCGATGAAATGCGCATCGTGAGTTTGGGAGGCGCGACAAAGGGTTCGGCAATGGTCAAGCTTATGTAATTGCTATTGATTCCGCCAAGGTAAAGATCCATTTTCGAGGGTTCTGACCTTGATTTATTGCGTTCAAAATCATCCAATCTGTTGTAGATATCCTCCGCCAGTGGTTCTTTCCATGGGTCGTACCACGCCAACAGTTGGTAGTTTCCTGGTGGCAGATTGCCTATGGAATGGTATTCATTGTGCTTGCCTTGCTTGACCGAATCGTTGAAGAAAATTGGAAGAGATACCGACTCCCCAGGTTCCAAATTTTTCAGCGTGACATAACCCTTGAAAACCGAAGTGTCCATGGAGAGTGCTCTTTCCTCCGTGAAGACATTTGTATAAAATTTTTCATCCACTCGAAACACAGAAAACCAAATCACACGTTGACCATGGTTTTGATCACCGGGAAGAAGCACACGTCGTGGGGAGTAATCTGCATTCGTAAACGTTAGGGTGAGTTGCGCGATTTCTCCTTTGACGACGGTGAGATGCGTTGAATCCTCTTCGTTTGAAGAAATGCGCATTTTGAGTTTGGGAGGTACGAGATCAGCTTTCGCTACTACTGGCAAAAATCCAAGAAGAAAAACAAATAAAATGCGAAGTAGTCTCATAGAACGAAGGTAGAGAAAAAACACTTCCCATCATCTTCACACTTGTCTTACCTTACCACGAAAAAAACGTATCAAACAAATAGAATAGACCTATGCCCAGTAGTAAGGCCAATCCAAGTCCACCTGCAACGTAAGACAAATACATTCCGGTGAGCGCCCTTCCTTTGCCTTTTCTTTTTCCCTTGTATAAGTCAGGATTTTCTTGAATACGTTTATAACTTACAATACCCATAATGATACCTATTGCGGCTAGCGCAAATACGATTAAAAAAAGCCCCGGGTAGCCTAAACCAAAAATGGCATTCCACCCGTTATCTGACAATAAAAAGCAAATGTTCAAGAAGAAGATTAAAGCTGTAGACCCGGCAAAAATTGAGGCAATACCCAAAGGTTCAGGTTTAGGGGAGTCATCGGCTGAATGTTCTTCTGACTGGCTTTCCTGTGTCTTTTGAGGTGTTGCATGAACGTTCTCAACTTGATGCTGTTGTTGATCGCTCAATGTCTCATCCAAGGAATGTTTTTGTTGGGCATGTGTCGATGCTGTCTTCGTATGGCCGACTTTATTTTCCAAAGGAATTGGCTTGGACACAGTTGAAGAATGTGCATCCGTTTTCGTGAGATTGTCGCTCGCGATGTCTTGATCATTTGGTGTCTCTTGATTTTTTAGCGTGGTGGTTTTCCACTCCAAATGCCATCCTGCATTGTGAACGCGTTTGGTGATGGTACAAGAAGCAAGAAAACACAAGGCAAGCAAAATAGCAATTGATTTCATCATTGTATATATTTAAAGAACGTTCAAGCTTACAACCAACCACCAGAAGTGTAGTTAAATGAAAGCGAAATAATTAAAATTAAAAGCATTAATGGAAAGAAAAGAACACTCGATATAATGAGCACTGTTAACGCCATTTTGTTCCCAGTCCAATGCTCGGGATCACTTTCTATT
>CAMBMC010000330.1 GCA_945868555.1 Chitinophaga pinensis
GAATCACTGACCTGTAAATCCAATTGGTAGGACCGCACATCTATGCCATTGTAAGCTTGAGAAATCGAATAGAACGAAATCAAAAAGACCGCACTTAGAAGTACAGTCTTTTCCAGTATTTTTTCTTTGAACATGTGCGAATTACGGAACTTAAAATTAGCAACGCAAGAAAATCAATGAATTAATTCGTTTTGTTGCTGAAAGCTCCGGTCTTGCGTTTTAATGATTCAAGCTCTTTTGTCATGGTCTGAACATAAACTGAATAATAGTCTTGAAATGACTTGTCAAATTCGGACTCCAAGAATTTAATCATTGCCTCAAACTCCTCGTAATTCTTTTTACATTGCTCAATAGTCAGTGAATCATGTGGCGCACGCTTTAAATCTGTAAAAAGCATGAAATCTCTCATTCGGTAATAGAATCCAGATCGCTTTGAATATAGCATTTCCGTATTGTAAAACTCCCTAGACTGCTGCTCGTGAGGATTTTCAGCGATGCAATCCAACACTTGAGCATAGGGATAATCGACACATTCTAGCTTTCTGTTTTGCTGTTTTCTCAAAGCAGTTTTGAAGGAGAAAATGGACGAATTGAGGTAGTATGCAGGATGTACCGCGTTTCGTTCTTTGTAGAAAAACGCACTTTTCGCATCGTAATAGGCCCTCCATGGCGTTTTAATTGAACATTGATATATCGTTTTCCCTTTGGCATCCTTTCCATAGATTTTCTCTGCCGAAAGAACTTTAGACCAAGTTGGATCCATTAAATGCCATTCCTCATTGAACTTCACAATATTCCATGCGTGATTTGCTTGTTTCCATTTGTGGTGGATGATCTCACCAGGAACCTCGTACCATTTCTTTTTTGTACTGCCTAGAGCTACAACACACGGAATATTACTGCGCTTGCATAACTCTTGAAACAAGTCTGCAAAATCGCGGCAAACCCCTCTCTTCTTTGATAAAGTGTAGGCTGGCGTATACTCACGTGCGTACTTTGCTTTGAATCGTGCTTGGTCGTACTTGAAATGAATCCCAAACAGACCGAAATACATGAATACGCGCTCCTCATCGCTGGAAGCTACGCTATGCAAATGCGTGTGTAAGGAATCGAGATTCTTTAAAATTGAAACCGGAACATTGGTGACCAAACTGTCGAGTTGGCGCTGGCGTTTCGGTGTAATTGCTGCGTGAACGAAAGAAATTGCGGTCACAAAAAGTAGCAAGGTCATGGTTTTCATGTTCCTTAAACCATCTGAAACTGAAAAAGTAACAACAGTTACATGATTTTAACTGTATTTAACAATTCGAAGGAGAATGACGAGTTACGAGTTACGAGTTACGAATTACGAATTATAAATGTTTGGTGAGTTGACACTCAGTAAGAAAAAAAAATCCCCTCGTGGAGGGGCAGGGGTGGTTTATACATGCTTCCTAAGCTATAACGCAGGTCTCAACACCACAGAAGCTCACTAAAATACGCTTTTGATATTCTGCCCCAGCGGACAAGTGAGGTGCGATAGCAGACTCGAAGCCACGAATTATCAATGACTAATTACCAATGACAAGTTTCCCGTGAGGATAAGCAATTTTTAATCTTTCATTTTTAATTCTTAATTTTTTAAAATCCTTCATTCCCTTGATGCATCTTCAAGATCATGCCGTCAGAAAGTCCAACTTTCGGAACAAAAAGTTCAGAACATCCGAGTTGATTGAGAATAAACAAATAAATTTCCATTGCTGGAACGATGACATCCGCGCGATCGGGCTTCAGCTGAAACAATTCAACGCGCTTTATAACAGACAATGGCTTCAGTTGCTGATGTAAGGCCTGAATGTCAATCACGCTGACTGATTCATTTTGTTTGGCACCAAGTATTTTATGTATTTTATTGATGTTACCGCCTGTTCCAAAGATTTGGTGGGGACGAGTCATATCGACATTTTCTTCAATCCAATCGTGCAAAAAATCCCATACCGCTGGATCCATTTTCCCTTTCAGCGCACGAAGCGTTCCAATTTCAAAAGAACGCGAAGAAATCAGATGACCATTTTCGAAAATACTCACTTCCGTGCTACCGCCTCCAACATCAATAACGATAAATGGAATCTCACGGTCAATATCCAACACTTCAAAATTTCCAAAAATCAAATCGGCTTCTTCCTGACCGCTTATTATTTCAATCGTTACACCTGTTTCCTTTTGAATCTTCTGCAGTATTTTCTCTGCATTCTTTGCTTCACGCATGGCCGACGTAGCAACAGCGCGCAAGGAATGAACCTCAAAAATTTCGCTAATCAAGCGAAAGGCCTGAATGGTCTTGACAAAATCATTTCCTTTCTTTTTTGAGATGTTTCCTTCGTCAAAGACATCTTCACCCAAGCGCAATGGAATTCGCGTGTACGACACCTTTTTGACATACAAACGCTGCTTACTCTTATCCACCTCTCCTACAAGAAGTCTTGCGGCATTCGTTCCTATATCAATCGCTCCAAATTTCATCTTCTACGTCAAATAAAACGCAAAAATACAGAACTCATTGAAGGTAAACACCATTCGTTGAAAACTCTGCAAAGAATAATTAAACAGCGTGAAAGAATGAACTAAACTTTAATTTTCATTCCCCTCTGCCATCCACTTAAAATGCTGATAGATTTCCTTTTGCGCATGGAATGGAGGTAAATCTCTTTTGTGGTAACTGTTTAAAAAGTCCGCACTAATTAAGCGTGCCTTGACACTACCTCGCCATTGATAATTGAACAGAAGATCTAATTCTTGCTTAATAAACACATCCGAAACCTGCACCCCTACCTCTATTCGATTGTCAAGATTGCGTTCCATGAAATCGGCACTCGTGATAATATATGTAGGATTGCCGTTATTTTCAAAAATCAGGAAGCGACCATGCTCCAAATAGCGGTCGACAATACTAATGACAGTTATATTTTCGCTCAATCCCTTTTGTCCTGGAATTAAACAACATATTCCTCGAATGATCATGTCAATCTTCACGCCTGC
>CAMBMC010000331.1 GCA_945868555.1 Chitinophaga pinensis
TCATCGACACCGCTCTTTCCATTTCAATTTTTTCAGTGCTTACAAAGCCGCTGCATACCTGCGAGCTACCTCGTCCCAGTTGATCACATTGAAAAATGCGTTCACATAGTCTGGACGACGGTTTTGGTATTTCAAGTAATAGGCGTGCTCCCAAACATCAATCGCTAGGATTGGTGTTCCTTGGCAACCTTCGCCCATCAATGGGTTGTCTTGGTTTGGTGTAGAACAAACTTCAAGTTTTCCACCAACCACACACAACCAAGCCCAGCCAGATCCAAAGCGCGTTGCTGCAGCTTTGCTGAATTCTTCTTTGAACGCGTCAAACGATCCGAATGCAGCATCAATCGCTGCTGCCACATCTCCTGTTGGATGTCCACCCGAGTTTGGTGCCATCACTTCCCAAAAAAGCTTGTGGTTCCAGAATCCGCCACCGTTGTTGCGCACTGCTGGTTTATCTTTACATGCCATTAAAATTTCTTCAATGGACTTGCCCTCCAACTCCGTTCCTGCAATGGCAGCGTTCAAGTTTGTCGTATAGGCGTTGTGGTGTTTTGAGTGATGAATTTCCATCGTCATTGCATCGATATGAGGCTCCAGGGCATCGTACGCATAAGGCAATTTTGGTAGTTCGAAAGCCATAATTTGTGTGTTTTAAAGGATAAAAATAGAGTGTTTCTTTATTGAACTCAAAAGTACTAAAAACTGACTTGCGAGACAATTAAAGCCAATCAATTGTTCAAAGCATGGCATAGAATTTTAAAACTCAATGAAATTTACTCGTATATTCGCTTAAAATCTAGCGCTATGAAAATAATTACTACTTTGATTGTCATTGCATTAACACATTTTTCTTTTGGGCAATGCACCATCGATTTCACGCCGACAAGCACAGGGATTTATCCCGATACGCTGCCAACTGGCTATGTTGGTCAGCCTTACGATACCGACATTACCTTCTTCATGCCTTTGGATACCTTGGGTTATGATTTCACCAACTTCAAAATTCTTTCGGTTTCCTTGCCTGTAGGCCTAAATTGGGAATGCAACAACTCAGCAAACGGCTGTAACTACAACCCACAACAAAGCCAATACGGCTGTGTGAACATCGCTGGAACACCCTTGCTTGCTGGACAATACAGCGTTGAAGTGACCGTGATTGCCGACCTCACGATTGTTCAAGGGTATCCATTTACATTCCAGATTTACCTCGAAATTCTTCCAAGCAACGTGACCACATCCAACGACGGATTTACCATGGTCGGTGCAGCTGGTTGTTCACCAATCACAGTTGATTTCACCAACAACAATCCTGGACTTTTGGCCTACAATTGGAACTTCGGAAACGGAAACATCTCCAACTCAGAAAACCCAGCTCCTCAAGTGTACAACACTCCTGGCGATTATGTGGTCAATTACACCGCCTTTGCCAACTTGGATACCGTTTATGTCTATACCTTGACGAATGTTACTGTAAATTCCATGTCAAACTATGGAAATGGCTTCCCATCGTTTGATGTGGCTGACGCGTACATTAAGGTAAGAGAGAATGGAAATGTCATTTACCAGTCAAGTGTCATTGGCAATACCAATCCTGCCGTTTCATTTACAACAAGTGTGCTTTTGAATCCGGCAAACAGCTATGTACTGCAAGTGTATGAGGCCGATGAAACCTTTGGTGACCTTTTGTTTGGTGCCGATGACTTCATGGGAAATCACACCATCATGCTTACAGGATGTAATGGATGTGCGGTCACTGGTGGAGACTCTGGTTCAGGTGCTACTGTAAATTATACCGTGACTCTACAGACCATTCTACCTTCGCCTTCTGTCATTTCAGTAGATACCATTCATGTGTATGGTTACCCTCCTGTTCCAACTGTAACTTACGATCAATTTTCACATACCTTAACGACACCAGATAACGGATACAGCTATCAGTGGTATTTCAACGACAGTCCAATCGGTGGTGCAACGAGCAGTACCTATGAAGTGCTGCAATCTGGGATCTACACCGTAATTGCCATCAACAGCAGTGGATGTGTGGCATTCTCGGATACGATTACGGCAGTATATTGCAGCCCTTGGTTGATGCCGACAATTAACTATGCGAACAATACGAACACAATCGTTGCAACTGGCGTACCTGTGGGATACAGCATTCAATGGTATTTGGATGGCGTACCTGTTTCGGGAGCTACGAACGATACGCTCTTGATGTTGACTTCTGGCAGTTATACCGTGGCCATGACCGACACCTTTGCTTGTGTGCATACCTCACCGATTTACGCGGCAAGCCTTGGATTCGCAGAATTGACAAACATGGAATGGAACATTCAACCGAATCCAGCCAGCGATCAATTCACGATTGCCCTCAACAGCAACCTTTCGATTGACAGCTACTCCATCTTAGATGCATCGGGCCGCGTATTGAAAGAAGCACGTTGGGAAGAAGGTCAAGCACAAGTTGTTTCAGCGCGTGACTTGACTGCAGGATACTACTTCGTTCAAATCCGCTCTGGTGCACGCAACTGGAGCAAGGTGCTGATCAAAGAATAATTGAGCTTTATTGATATGCAAAGGGATTCGAAAGGGTCCCTTTTTTTGTTAGATAATCAACGATTCTCTGAGATTATTCATTCAATAATTTTCTGAGTAATTATCTTTGATAAGCCTTGGATACATTAAACGATAGCTGCTTTTAAAATGAGTAATAGAACTTTAGAAATTTAAAAACTCAACATGATTGAAATAAAAAGATACTTCGAGAAAATGGTTGATATTTCTGAAAAATACTGGGAATTCTTTTCTTCTAAACTTACAAGACGAGAGTTTTCGAAAAAATCAATCCTATTAAAAGCTGGGGGAAAAGAAAACTATTTATCGTTTATTGAGGAGGGGATTATTCGGAAATGTATTCCAAATGAATTTGAAGACTCAACTTTTGAATTTGCATTCGCCAATAATTTTGTTTCCGCTTATGACTTTTTTTTGACACAGCAACCATCGAACTACC
>CAMBMC010000332.1 GCA_945868555.1 Chitinophaga pinensis
ATTGTGCTCTGTCTGGCACATAAATCGCCTCTCCGGCAATCGAAATGCGGAAATTCTCCCCTTGCTCGATGCTATCCGCCAAACGACGCAATTTGTCAACGAATTCCTCCTTCGTGTAACTCTTTTCAATATCTCTTTCTGACATAACTTTTTTTTGTAAAAATAGCAATTTGTTGGCTCCGTGCAAATTACATTAGTCCAATGAAAATCGTATTTTTAACTCATGGAAAAAATTATTCTCCTTGGTTATATGGGGGCGGGGAAAACCCTACTCGGTAAAACGCTTGCTGAATCCTTGAACATTCGGTTTATCAACTCAGATTCAGAAATTGAGCTTAACACGGGGATGAGCATAGGTCAGATTTTTGAACAATATGGGGAAGATTATTTCAGGAATTTGGAACAAGAATATTTGAAAAATTTTGATCCTCAGGAATCCTTTGTCCTAGCTACGGGTGGCGGAACTCCATGTTATAATGATCAAATGACCGTGCTCAATGCATTAGGTACAACTGTTTATCTACAATGCAGCAATGAGACGCTGTATTCGCGATTGAAAAACGAGCGCGAGCACCGCCCGCTTATTGCTGGATTGAGTGATGATGAATTGCGCGAAGCCATTGAATACCGCATGATTCAACGAGAGAGAATTTACCAAAAGGCGCAGATTATTCTTCCGGAAAACGAGCACAATGTCGATGCACTTATTCGTCACCTTCACCAAAAAAACTAAGGCCTTCCCCAGATTGTTCTTTCTTTAAGATGAAATAATGGAGGGTGGACATGACGAGCACAAAAAGGAGTGCCAATTTATCAAAAACACTCGTGTCGGTTCTGAAATAATCGTATCCCAAATAAAAAAATAACATACCGAGATAAATGAACACCCCAGCAATCAAGAGTGGGAAATAGATGGTTTTTTTCCGCCAAAGCAGTGCCAGAGAACACAGTACAACTAGCCAACATAGAATGCTTATGACAAAAAGGGTGGTCAGTCTTGAGGTAAATTCTTCAGCTGAAAAACCCAGTTTTGCTCCCCTTTCGGCGAATATGGTGTCGATGGCAACATGACGATGCACGTGAATCAACTGTTGAAAGGTCAGTGCAACATATCCAACGGTATTCCAAACGAGAAAAAGTAAGGCAAGTGTTACCAATATGTAGAAGGTGATTTTGGTGTAGGCGTCGGGCTCATTTTCGCCCAAAAGAATCCGCAATAGCCAATTTTCTTGTCCATGTTTTGCCCTTTGTCCTGAACTTGTTTGTGTGCGTGCCATCCTTTGGTTAAAATTGTAGAAAATTTCTTAGACTTCGCACTATAATGGACGCTTACCTGAAGGATACATTTTTTCTGGATTACACTCATAAATACTTTGATGCTTTTCTAGCACCTATTGATCCTGCTTTATCTGAGTTTGAAATGGCTGTCGCTCTGTATTTTCACGTGCGTGATGCGTTTCTGTACGACCCTTACCATCTTGATTTGACGCATCAGGGCTTGAAGGCGTCGAATGTACTCGGTAAAAAACGGGCTTGGTGCGTGGAAAAATCATCCGTTCTTGCGGCATGTGCACGACGTTTTGGTATCCCTTCAAGATTGGGCTACGCCATCGTGACCAATCACATTGGCGTTGAAAAATTAAGGTCCTACTTGCGGCGTGATGAGATCGTATTTCATGGCTTTGTAGAGCTTTTTGTAAATGGCTCTTGGGTAAAATGTACACCGGCGTTTGACAAGCGGATTTGTGCACTCACTAAAGTATCACCATTGGACTGGGACGGAAAAACAGATTCTTTATTTCAAGAGTTTGATCAGGGAAAGAAATTCATGGAGTATCTGCATTTTTATGGGATCTTCGACGATGTGCCGATTCAACTGATGAATGACGAAATGCAGAAATATTATCCGCATCTCTTTGAATCGGAGTTCAATACGCGGGAATTTTCATTCAAACATTTGTAGCCAAAGCTACTTCACAAGCACCACTAAATATTTCGACACTTTCCAAAATTCATGTGGATCCTTGATTCGAATTTTCGTGTTTTTTCCAATGGGCACAAGAGTGTAGGAATCTGAGGGATGGTCGGTGATGAATTGTGGCTTCGAACCCTCAATAAAGATTTCATTGTCTTCACGCATGTCAAGTGTTGAAAAGTACTTTTGATTGAGATTTCCAGCAACGCGGATGTTTCTATTTATGCCTATAAATCCTTGCTTTTGCTCTATGACATGATTTTTTTTAAGTTCCTCTAAGGTTCCGTAGGAATAATATACCCTGTTCAAATCGTCTCTTAGGACTTCCGCCAGTTCATGTTTTTCTTGATATGCATCAAAAAGCTTTGAATAGGATTCGTTCAATGTACTTAACTCATTAGTCAACTCAGAAAGCTGAAATTCTTTGGCGTCCAGTGTTTTAAGTAGATCTTGGGTCATTGCTTCCAGCTCCGAAATCGTTTGATCTTTCAGATTAAGTTTCTGAAGCAATTGCCTTACTTTCTTTGCATTTTCAGTTCGGAGGAAATTGATGAAGTTGATTTGATCTAAAATCCATTCTTTGTCGCTTTCAGATTGCTCTGGATCGCTCGCGCGCAATCGAATTTCGTGTTGTTTCAATTCTATGGCCTCTAAATTTGTGCGAATTTGATTGTAGAATTCCAACGAAGTGTTCAGCATAACATCTTTTTCTTCGTTCTCTTTTTCGAGTTGAGCTATTCGATTTCGAAGACTTGCATCATCTGTTTTTGAAGATGGTGTGGATTTTTGCTCACAAGAAAAAATGAGCATTAGCAAAATGGTGAGGGTGAAGGAGTGGTTCATGTCTTTTGAATTTCAAGTAAATATAACCCTTTTCAGCGCAAATTGTATCTTTGACCTGTAAATTTAAATCATGAGACAAATCCTATTATTTTGTATCGCTTTCGTGTTGACATACACGGCATTGGCACAGACTGTTCACTATGAGTTGCGGATGCCGAATCCACAAAATCATTATTTTCAAGTAGTCAT
>CAMBMC010000333.1 GCA_945868555.1 Chitinophaga pinensis
ATGTCGACTTTCGACGCGCAAATATAGGAATAATTTCCGATTCAACGTTTCGCATTCAAATTCAACTGATTTTCTTGATCAATTAACTTCTGAATAATTTCAATGAAAGCCCAACCGTTTCTTTCAATTTAGTGCGGTCAACGATATAATCCAAGAAGCCATGTTCTAAAACAAACTCAGAGGTTTGGAATCCTTCCGGAAGATCGCGTCCAATGGTCTCTTTCACTACCCTCGGACCAGCAAACCCAATCAAAGCATCTGGTTCAGCAATATTGAGATCTCCCAACATCGCGAAGGATGCAGTCACGCCACCAGTTGTTGGGTCTGTTAAGAAAGAAATATAAGGCAAGCGTTTTTCAGCCAATTGGCCCAACTTACCAGATACTTTAGCCATTTGCATCAGTGAATATCCAGCTTCCATCATGCGTGCCCCACCTGACTTTGAAATGATCATAAAGGGAGCATTGAGTTTAATGGCCTCATCGATGGCTCGAGCAATTTTTTCTCCCATCACTGAGCCCATGGAACCTCCGATGAAGGCAAAATCCATCGCAGCCACTACCAAATCATGGCCGTCCAACTTTCCTTTTGCGGTGCGAATAGCATCCGTTAGACCTGTATTCTTCTGAGTCGCCTTAACACGATCTACGTATTTTTTTGTGTCTTCAAAGTTTAAAGGGTCACCCGATGTTAACTTTTTGTCAAGCTCTGTATATTTTCCGTCGTCAAAAAGCAGGTGAAAATAACCTTCAGAAGGAATGCGCTCGTGGTTTGAGCAACGATCGCACACCCATGCATTTCGCGCTAAATCTTCTGAGGTGAAAAGTGTTTTACAATTGGAACATTTCAACCATAGTCCTTCTGGCGTTTCTTTCTTCTCACTTGTAGAAGTCGTAATACCTGTTTTGTTTCGTTTAAACCAACTCATATAGTTTCAAGTTTTATATCGACAGTGCCCTATCGATTAAAGCGTATTGATATTGTTCAAATCCTCAAACGATTTTATGAGGCGATCAATGAACGTGATTTCCCCCTCTCGCATCCATTTGCGCGGATCATAGTACTTCTTGTTTGGCAACTCCTCCCCATCAGGATTTCCAATTTGCGTGCGGAGGTATTCCAATTTGTTTTCCACATAGTCGCGCACACCTTCGGTAAATGCGAACTGTAGATCGGTGTCAATATTCATTTTAATGACGCCATATCCAATGGCTTCACGAATTTCTTCCACAGTAGAACCTGATCCACCGTGAAACACAAAATCAACTGGGTTTGGACCTGTATTAAATTTCTCTTGAACGTAATCCTGTGAATTCTTAAGTATTTTTGGGGTCAACTTTACATTTCCCGGCTTGTACACCCCGTGAACATTCCCAAAAGCAGCAGCGATAGTGAATTTATCGGATACCTTCATAAGCTCCTCATAGGCATATGCCACTTCAGATGGTTGCGTGTACAGCTTATTGCTATCGACATCGCTGTTGTCAACGCCATCTTCTTCACCTCCTGTAATTCCCAATTCAATCTCTAGGGTCATTCCGATCTTACTCATTCGAGCGAGGTAGTTCTTGCAGATTTCGATGTTTTCGTGAATTGGTTCCTCGGAAAGATCAATCATGTGCGAACTGAACAATGGAATTCCATGTGCTGCATAGTGTGCTTCACTCGCATCCAAGAGCCCATCAATCCAAGGCAGTAGATTCTTTGCGCAATGGTCGGTATGAAGAATGACTGTTGCACCGTACAATTTGGCAAGTTCATGCACATGTTTTGCACCCGAAATACCTCCAGCAATGGCTGCACGTTCATTTATATTGGTTAATCCCTTTCCGGCAAAATAAAGTGAACCTCCGTTAGAAAATTGAATGATGACAGGCGAATTTACCTTTGCGGCCGCTTCCATGACGCCATTTACGGTGCTAGAACTCGTTACATTCACCGCCGGTAAAGCATAGCCCTTCTGCTTCGCATGGCGAAATATTTCCTGAACAGCGTCTCCCGTTGCAACTCCTGGCTTGATCGAATGACTCATTGTACCGTAGATTTTAATTGGGCAAATGTACACAATTCTCTGTTGAACCAACAAGTAAATTGCTTAGTTTTTGGCATCTAATTGTCAGTATCTTTCTATTTATGAGACACAAAAACGCCGTCTTTTTTTCATTATATTTGTCTGTTCGCGTTAGGACTGGATTTCACGAACACTAACATACAAGCACAATTTTTCATGAATTATCTTCAGGAACTGAATGACAGTCAGCGCGTCGCCGTTGAGGCAATCCATGGGCCCACAATGGTCATTGCTGGCGCAGGATCTGGAAAGACGCGTGTCCTCACCTACCGCATAGCACACATGATTGAGAACGATATCGATCCCTTCAATATCATGGCCTTGACCTTCACCAACAAAGCGGCGAGAGAAATGACGGCGCGCATCGGAACTATTGTAGGTGGTTCAGAAGCAAAAAACATCACCATGGGGACATTTCACTCGGTGTTTTCGCGCATACTTCGCTTTAACGCAGACCGTTTGGGTTACCCTTCTAATTTTACAATTTACGATACCCAAGATTCAAAAGGACTCCTGAAAGACATCGTTAAATCATTAAATCTTGATGACAAATTGTACAAAGCAGGTACTGTACTGAACCGCATCTCTTCAGCCAAAAATAATTTAATCTCCCCCGAAGCGTATGAGATGAACGCTGAAATCATGAAGGAAGACATTCAGTCGAAACATCCTGAAATGGTGCGGATTTATAAAACTTATGCCAACCGTTGCTTTAAGGCGGGTGCCATGGATTTTGATGATTTGTTGTACCAAACAAATGTGTTGCTTCGTGATTTTCCTGATGTCCTTCAGTATTATCAGCAAAAGTTTAAATACATCTTGGTGGATGAGTACCAGGATACGAACTATGCACAGTACCTCATTGTGAAAAAGCTGGCTGCTGTTTATGAAAACATTTGTGTCGTTGGTGATGACGCACAAAGTATCTATTCGTT
>CAMBMC010000334.1 GCA_945868555.1 Chitinophaga pinensis
CCAAACAAGATATGGTTCGGGAAGATGCACCAAGTAGCGGCCTTCAAACTTTCCGAAGGGCATGCGCGTGTTGGCTAATTTCTCGAGTTGGGCGCGTTGATCTTCGGGTGACATCACTGTGCCAATGGTGTGCGGTTGACGGTTTCTAAGAAATACGTCCAGAATTTTTGAACGGAGGAGATTTGTACTTTTTCGTCCGGTGAATGCGCTGCACGGATGTTTGGTCCAAAGGAAATCATGTCGACGCCTGGCAAATGGATTCCTAAGATTCCACATTCCAATCCTGCGTGACAGGCCTTGATTTTTGGTTCTTCGTTGTACATTTCACGATAAAGGTCGGCCATCAAATTCAAAATACGTGAATTTCTATTCGGCTGCCATCCAGGATAATCACCCGATTGAACGACTGTGCATCCCATATTTTCAAATGCCGCACGAATGGTATTCGCCACATCGCCTTTTGAGGACTCCACAGAACTGCGTTGCAAGGACTGCGTGGTAAATTCACCATTAGAAATGATGACACGCGCCAAACTTGACGATGCTTCCACCAATCCGTCAATGTCTGGACTCATGCGGTACACGCCGTTTGGAACGCTGTACAAGGTATTAAGTATCCGGTGAAATTCAGTTGCTTCAAGGGCCACTCCTTCTGTAGATGAATCATGCAAGGTAATTGAAAGCGCTCCTTCAACAGTTGAGAATTCGACAGCGATTTCTTTGGATATCTTCTCCACTTCTGATTGAAACGAAGCCAAATCATCTTTCTTGAATGCAATGACTGCTGACGCTTCTCTCGGAATTGCATTGCGCAAACTTCCACCATCAAAGGAAACCAGTTGAAGATCGAGGACAGAAACCAAATGGTACAAGATCCGCGTCATCAATTTGTTGGCATTGCCTCTCCCCTTGTCGATGTCCATTCCGGAGTGACCTCCCAAAAGTCCACGCATGCGGATTTCTTTCAGGACTGATCCTTCTGAGATGGCTGCAGTTTTGCAGGTATAAGAGGTGTTGGTATCAATTCCACCAGCACATCCGATTGACAATTCATCGTCGTCTTCAGTGTCTAAATTCAATAGGATTTTACCGTCGAAATTCGATCCGTCAAGCTCCTTCGCTCCTGTCATTCCTGTCTCTTCATCGATGGTAAACATGGCTTCCAATGCAGGATGCGCGATGTCTGTCGAAGCTAGAATGGCCATAATTGTGGAAACACCGATGCCGTTATCCGCACCCAATGTTGTTCCATTGGCACGCACCCAATCTCCTTCAACAATCATCTCGATTCCTTGTGCATCAAAATCAAATACTGTGTCAGCATTTTTTTGGTGAACCATGTCCAAGTGAGATTGCAAGATGAGCGTTTCACGGTTTTCCATTCCTGCTGTAGCTGGCTTCTTGATGATCACGTTCTGAATGGCATCCATTTTTGTTTCAAGTCCAAGTGATCGACCAAAATTCATCATGAATTCAATCACACGTTCTTCTTTTTTCGATGGACGTGGAACGGCGTTTAAATCTGCAAAATAATTCCACAGTGCTTTCGGTTCTAGGTTGCGTACTTCGTTGCTCATCTTATTTTCCTTTTCACTAGTGTCCGATAAAACTTTTTGAAAAGCGGGAAATCCTTTATGGAAATCCCGCTTTAAGTGTAATTTGGTTTTCCCGAACTAAATTACATGAATAAAAGTAGCTACTTTTTTGGACAGTCCGTTTTCGGACAGCTGATTTCCCTAATTGATTTGCATAAAATCAAGACTCTGAGCAAAAGACACCTATCGGATCACTATATCAAGAAGTTTGATACCTCAGACCATTTGATAAGTATGTTGTTTTCCACATTTGCTCATTGCACGTCTTTACGTGAGGTTGCAGCTTCAATGCTAGGTTTGAAAGGAAAAATGAATCACTTTCAATTGAAAAACATTCCGTATAGAAGTACATTGAGCGATGCCAACAAGAGAAGAAGCCATTTGGTGTTCCAGGATGTTTATTATTCATTGCTCAAAGAATATCACCCAATTATCTCGGACAGCCGACAATCGTATGCCTGGGAAAACCGTTTGGAAATCATAGATTCAAGCACAATATCCTTGTTTAAAGACATTTTGAGTTGTGTTGGCAGAAAACCCAATACAGGCAAAAGAAAGGGAGGTATCAAAGTGCATACTCAAATCAATTTACAAGAGAATGTCCCAAAAATTATATGGTTCTCTGCTGCCACAACACATGACAAACAATTTTTGAAGCATGTTCAACTAGAGAAGGGTAAAATCGCTGTATTTGATAAGGGATACAACGATTACAACACCTTTGATGAGTTCACCGAGAACGGAATTTTCTTCGTTACACGCTTAAAAACTAATGCTTCATACGAATCAGTTAAAGAGAACGACATTCCTTCTTACATTGACGATGGAGTGCTAAAAGATGAGGTCATCCGTGTGGATGTCAAGGAAAAAGGAACTTATCGTAAAACTATTGAACTCAGAAAAATCGCTTATTGGGATGATGAAAACAAGCGCTGCTTTGAGTTTATCACCAATCTTCATGGAATGAACGCGGGGCACATTGCATTGATCTACAAGAAGCGCTGGCAAATAGAACTTCTTTTCAAACAACTCAAACAAAACTTCCCTCTTAAATTCTTCCTTGGAGACAATGAAAATGCGATCAAAATACAGATCTGGTGTGCGTTAATCGTCAATTTACTAATCACCGTAATACGTATGAAAATCAAGAGAAAATGGGCGTTCTCCAACCTTGCCAGCTTCTGCAGATTGCACTTATTCAACTACATTCATTTGATGAAATTCCTTGAAAATCCAGAGAAAGACTGGCTCAAAGAATACGACGTTCAACTTCAGCTTGAATTTAGCAGTTCGTAAAAGGGGGGGGCTTACTTTTGAAAATGTTAAATCAATATCAATAAAATCAAGGGCTTCAGGAAGAAAATTGGCTAATTTGAATTTTTATCGGACAGTAGTGATTTCAAATCATTG